>JASHSH010000095.1 GCA_030040955.1 Rhodospirillales bacterium | reverse complement strand
CCGCTCCCGCATCGCCTCCTGCCCCGCCCGGTGGCCGCGATGATAGGCGGCGGCAATGGCGTCTGAGGCGACGGTTGAAATAGCCAAAACGGCAAGTGACCGGAGACGCGGTTCAGGCCGGTCGCGCTGGACCTGCATCGGCTCGGTCATCATGCTTCTGCCTTCTTGAGGGACACGACGTTCTCGTGCTTCGTCTTCATGTGCCGCGCGAGATCGCTGAAGGTGCGGTTGCAGCAGGGACAAACGCCGGCCGAGACGCGGCGCATGAGGCGCTTGGTTTTCCGCTCGGCTTTCTCCATTGCGGCGCGGGCCTCAGCCGCCGCATCTTCCGCGCGCGCGATTTGCTGACGAGCTTGGTCCCGCTCGCGGCGCATGATATCGAGGTCCGTTTCGCCAGCCGGGAAATGTTGCTCATGTCCGTACGGGCACCAGACCGATATGCCAGGGCTTCGTTTCGCCGCACCATAGAGTTCATCAGGCAGGAAGAACTCGGTCCTGCATCGACAGCAAGTCACTATTTGCATTCTCGCCTCCGGGTAAGCCTACTCATTGGTGCGGCGCCAGGAGGACGAAGTAGGCGAACGCCAGACCCGCCGCCAGCCAGATGATCGCTTCCTCGATCCGCGTGACCCGCTTCGACAGCGCGTCGTTTCTCTCGGCCTCCGTCAATTGGCGCGGTGGTTTGTCGATCGCCGGCATGGGTAGGTCTCCCGCGTTATAGGTCTAGGCTAGTCGTCCGCGTACATCGCGAGCGAGATGCCGGTCAGATCGCCAGCATTAGCCCGCTTGGCCGCCTCAGTCGCTTCCTCGCGCGTGGCCAACGCTGGATCGACTCGATCACCGACGACGATCTCCGCGCGTCAGTGTTCGGCATCGATCTCGACTGCATCGGGCCAGTATTCTAAAATTTGCTCCTCGCTGTCAGCGTAGGTCTCACCCATCTCGTCACCCTTTCGACATCCGCCTCGATAATCCCCGCCTCGACCGCCAGCATTCCGCCGACATGTGCCGCCGCGATCAGCCGGATCGCATGCCGCCGCTCGCCGCATCTCGTCTCGTCCCTGAGCGCGCCGGCCTTCAGCCCCAGCCGCTTCCCCGCGCCGACCTTCGCCACCGGCGTCGACAGGCGCTCGAGGAAAAGTTGCCCCGCCGTCCCCCGGTTCGCCATAAAGCGACCTACGAGCTCGTCGGGTTCCGCCGCCTTCCGCCGCGTCACCAGCGCCCGCGGCACGCTCGTCTCCACCTCGACGCCGGGGAAACTCTCCGGCACGAAGCCGGCGCCCGGATGGCCGCACCAGGGAACCCCGCCCGCCACAAGCATGACGCCGCACCAGGGGAGCGTCATGTGCTTGCCGGGCGCCGGCGCGGTGTAGGCCCGCAACGTGCCCGCAGCCGCGGCGGGATCGCGATTGGCGAGCCTTTCATCCAAGACGGGGAGGTTGCCCAGCCACTCCCACTTCGCCGCCAGCGCCTTTCCCTGCGCCTGTGCGAGCGTCTGTGGATCGGCCCAAACCGTCGCCGCCGCGAGGGCCGCGGTGCTTCGGCCCGAGCGGGCGTGGCCGTGGATGGAGCAGACGGCGGACAACGGTTCCGGCTCGAAGAAAGAGAGAAGGGGGGAAGCGAAGGAGCAGAGGAGGGTGAAGGCTTGCGCCTCGCACCCGGCGGCAAAGAGGTGGTTGGCCGCGTAGGACCAATCCTCCAGCTTCGCCCGCTCCGGCGGCGCCGGACACTCGAAGCTGCCGTCGTCCTGCCAGCCGAAGGTCATGCGCGGCCTTCCGGCTTCATCGTGACGAGCGTTGACATCGGCTCTTTCATCGCCGACAGATTGACGATGGCGGCTATAGACGGATAGGGAATGCAAAAGGCTGCGGTCTGCAAGTAGCCGTCGGCGCGGAGCATCCACGCGAAACGCGCGCAGCCCATCGCCGCCATGACCTCAAACGTACCGCCGTCGATGGTGTGGATGCGATAGCATTGCATCTCGTCGCTCATGCTGCCTCCGGTTTCTTGAAGTCGATGATGAGATGGACGCGCGCATTCTCGCCCATGTTGATCGCGCAATGCGGCACCTGATGCGCGATCTGGAACATGCACCCGACAATGGGAATGAACATCTCCGCGCCGCAAAAGATGCGGTCGCCCGGATTGGTGACGATCGGCACGATGAAGCGCGCCCATTCACCCGGCGGCTCCCGCTTCCAATCCAAGCACCCACCCGGCGGCAGCGTATCAAGCCATGCCGCGCCATTCTCGCCGACGGGTACGCCCGGATACGCGATCTGCAGAACCCGGCGGCACCGCGCGAGGAACGCAAGCGGCGCCTTGTCGGCAACATTGTCCGTGCCACCCGGCAGGCGCAAAATGCCGATGTCCTGGTGGCGCCGCGCGTAAAGCCATGCCGCCACGCGCCAGGTATCCACATGGCCTACGATTGCGAAGTTCAAAGCACGCTCCACAGCAAAAGCCAGACCGCCAGCACGACCAGGAACCAGCCGAGGCAACCACGCGCGGGGTCGAGGTCGTCGCGCATTGCCCCGGCTGCCGGCATCACCGCGCCCCGAATTCGGCGTCGCTCATGATCTTCGGCCCGCGCGCCCGCTTGCGCTTCGGCGCCCCCTTGCCGCGCCTGCCCCTGAGAATGCCGGTGTCGGCGTCCGCCTGGTTGAACTCCTTGCCGACCTTCTGCGGGATGTCTACCTTCCTGGCGAACTTCGGATCGTGCGCGACGCCCGCCATGAGCCGCGCCTGCTTCTTCGATTTCGAGGGCATCACCTGTCTCCTTCCATCTGCATCCGCACCCGCGCCGTCGCGGCGGCGGTGCGGTGCAGTTCATACTCCTTTTCGAGCGCATCCGCCTTGGCCCGCGCCTCCGCTTCGCTCACGCGCAGCAGCTTGAGGTTGTGCAGCGCCGTCCCGTACTTCGCGCTGCATCGCGCCCGCGCCTCCCGCTCGGTCGCGTTCCGCGCATCCTCGATTTCCAGCAACACCTCGGCGAAGGCAACCTTCAGGTCGTCCTCGGCGTTCCTCACCTCGGCGCCCAGCACCATCGCCTTTCGGATGGCGCCCCGCCATTCCGGGAGCCATGTCGCCATGTCGCTCAGAACCGGGTCTCCTCCTCGCCGGTCTGCCGCATCTGGTCGCGGCGGCGCCAGGCAAGGTCCATGAGCGTGTCGTAATGCGTGCGGCTCTGTTCGTGCAGCAGCTTCAGATCCTCGTTCCCCTCCCGCACGGCGTGGTCGAGCTGCGCTTCGTTCGCGGCACCACGGATCGCCGCCTGGACGCGGTAGAACGCATCGCGCTGCGCCGCCTCGCCGTTGACGAGGGCGGCGGGCGCAGCTTCGGGCCGTTTCGCTGCGCCCGCCTGCGCCGGCGGGAGTGCCGGCGCTTCCTCGACCGTCTCTGTCTGCGCCATCTCGTCGCCGCTGTAGAGCCCGGAAAGCTCCTGCGGGAACGCCTTGCGGAGCGCCAGCGCCTCGGCGCATTTCGCGAGCTGGCTGTCGGCCATCTTCTGCCAGAACGTCGTCGGGCTGCCGTCCTTTTTCCTTTGGACGTAGGCACTGTAGCGGGCGACGCCCCAGCACGGCTCCAGGAAGTCCGCGCGCAGTACGCCGACGCGCGCCGCGGCCGGCGGCTTGTCGCTGAGCCAGACGGTTTTCCACTCGCCGTCCTCGCCGCACCAGAACGGCCCGGCTTGGCCGGCGTACTTCCCGCTCCGCTCGGCGATGAGGCGGAAGCCGTCGATCGAGGTCTGGATCGACATCACCTCGCGGCCCATCTGGGTGTCCCACCGCTTCACCGCATAAGCCTGACGGGCGAGGGGATCGAGGCCGGTGCGCCGGCACTGGTAGAGGAACAGCTTCAGCTCGTCATCGGTCGCGCCGCGGGCAATCGTGCTCTTGATGAGCGCGATCTGCTCGTTGTCGAAGTGCAGCGGCGCCGGCACGTTCCGCACCACCACCTCTCCGGTCACGGCGTCCACATGCTCAGGCATACTTGTTCTCCGTCTTGGGGAATAAGCGTTCGCGCAATTTGCTAACCTTCGTCCGCATCAGCGCCAATGCCGTCTCATCAATGCTGTAAGACGTACGTCCCGCGCGGCTGTCGATCTGGCGTTCGGCCATCACCGATCCTCCTTGATGCTGAGCCCGCGCTTGTCGCGGACGATCACGATGCCGTGGCCGCTCGCCACGCCAACGTCGGCCTCGACCATCGCCTTCAATCCTTTTGCCGCAACATCGAAGGTTGCCGCCGCAGCCTTGTTGGCGAGCCAATCCACGGCGAAGGCGCTCCAGCGGTTGGAGCCGGTCATGTCGACCTTGCGCCATTTCTCCGGCGGCACCGGCGCAGCAATCGCCGGCGCATCGGGCGGCGGCACGTCCCGCTCGACGTAAGACCAGAACTGGCGCTCGCGCTCGATGAGCGTCAGCGCGTAGAACTCGTCCAATGGGACGGGGACCGTCTCGAAGCGATCCGTGCCCATGAGCAGCGACAGCACGGCGCGTTCAAGGCCGCAGACCAGCATCTCGTGCGTGACCTGCGGCGTGTAGCGCGCGGCCATCACCTCAAGCGGTTCGCGTCCCGAGACGTGCTTGGCCTGCCAGACGGTATCGCCGTTCACCAAGCCATCGAGAGTGCAGCGCATGAACGGATAGGCCCGGTGGTGCCGGCTCTCGCCGCGCGCGGCGACTGCGCTGCCCGTCACCTTCTCGTACCAGAAGGCGTTGAACTCCTCGGTCGCGAGGCCCAGCATGACGGGGAGCGCGTTGGAGAGATCGTCCGGCGGCTTGCGCCCGGTTTTTTCCTGCCAGAGGTCGAACCACTCGCCGGCCATGATCTTGCCGGCATCGCTGCCGCCGATGCCGAGCCGGCGGGCGGCGACCTGCTCCGGCGTGAGCCCGAGCTTCATGGCGCACCGAACAGCAGCGCACCCGCGCCGCAGCCGAGGATGAAGCCGACCAGCAGGAGCAGCAGCCCATTGGCGACGCTGCCGCCGCGGCGCTTGCGTGCCGGTCCCGGATCGGCGTTGCCCATGTGCACGGCCAGGGCGCGGCGGAACGTCCTTGTCATCGCTTCGCCTCTTTCGGCAGGAGGGACTTGAGGAAGGCAAGTTCGCGCTTGGCGGCGGCGAGGGATTTGGGACCGTGGGCGAACCAGCTTTTGTCAATTGCCTCGTAACTGCGATCGCCGGATTCATGCCAAGCAATGTATGGTGTTTTTTCACAGTTAGGACGCCCGCTCTTTGCTGCGACCGGACAGCCTTCACAGGTTGGCTCGGAGTATCGCAAAAACAGGGCACATAACGGGCAATTCCTGTATCCCCTGTCCCCGCCCGTCCCTGCGACGATCCTCTCCCACTTCTCGATCGACCCCTTGAGGGCCTGGAGCGTGCGCGCGGTCATGCCGCGTCCTCCTCGCGCAGCAGGGCCATGCGCTCCTCGATGTCGGCGATGGCGAGGCCGAGGCCGGCGTCGAGCCCGTCGGTGCGGTGACCGTGCCGCTCGGCGTTGTCCAGCATCGCCACGATCTGCAGCAGCGCATCGCGCGTCGCCCGCAGAAGGTCGAAAGTGGAGATCATTCGATCCTCCAGACGCGGACGCCATCTACGCCGTTTTCGGTGCGGCTGCGATAGGCGACCTTCATGCCGTATCTTTTCGCCATCGAGGCAAAGCCTCCTGGATTGGACCCAGGTGCGATCTTCATGGCGGCCCACGGATATTTTCTGTTGCGCCTCAGGACAGGCACCGGAACGCCGTGGTCGAGTTCGATGGTCATGCAACCTCGCTTGTCACGTATGACAATATACCGTTCGCACACCCCGTCAACATAAATCTTGCAACCCGTTGCAAGCCCGGTCAGGATGGCGCATGTCCGCCATCCTGACCGACTGCCCGCTCATGCTCTGGCTCGACCGCCGAGGCGAGTCGCTTTATTCCTTCGCCCAGCGCGTCCAGGGCGACGTGCCGCAGCGGACAGTATATCGGTTGTGCCAAGGCCGGCGGGTGATGCTGGACACGCTCATCGCCGTCAGCGCAGCGACGGGCGGCGAGGTGACGCTGGGCCAGCTCGCCGACTGGCGGGCTCGGATCGAGACGCGGGATGCGCTCGGATGATCCGTTTCACGCTGCCGCCCCCGCCCTCGGTCAACACGCTTTACCGCAACGTCCCCGGCGTTGGGCGCGTGCACTCCAGGGATGCGCGCCAGTGGCTCAGGACGGCCGGGGCGGCACTGATGGCCCAGCGCGCCACTTGCTCGCCAAAGGCGATCTCCGGGGCTTATAGGCTGACGCTGACCCTTGATCGGCACCTGCGCGGCGATCTCGGCAACTACGAGAAGGGGATTTCCGACCTGCTCGTGGCGATGGGCGTGGTCGAGGACGATTCGCTCGCCGAGGAGATTGTCTTGCGGTGGGGTACTGTAGGAGGCTGCGTCGTCGAGCTCGAGAAATGGGGGGGGGACGCATGGGGGAGGTCGCGAGGACCGGGCAGCCGCGGCCGGCTAGGGAGGCCGACGATTCGTTCTCGCCCGCCGATCTCGGCGCCGAGCCGCCGGCGCGGTCCTGGCTGGTGGAGGATTGTTTCATGGTCGGCACCGTGGCGCTCCTCTCGAGCGACGGCGGGCTCGGCAAGTCGCTGCTGATGCAGCAGCTCTGCACCGCCGCGGCCCTGGGCAAGCCGTGGCTTGGGCGCCAGGTCCAGCAATGCGCGGCCTATGCGCTCTTCTGCGAGGACGACCGCGAGGAGCTGTGGCGTCGGCAGGCCGACATCAACCGCCATTACGGCTGCGAGTCGCGGGCGCTGTGGCGTCTGACCTATCGTTCCCGGCCCGGCCGCAACAATCTTTTGGCGGTGTACGATCGCTGGAACGGCCAGGCGCAATCGACCGCGCTCTACGGCGAGATCTGCGATCACGTGGTGCCGAGCCTGCCCGGAACCGGCGCGCGCCTCGTCATCCTCGACACGGCAAGCGACGTTTTCGGCGGGAACGAGATCGCGCGCGACCAGGTCAGGAGCTTCATCTCGATGCTGCGCCGTCTCGCCATCGCGATCCAGGGCGTCGTGGTGCTGACGGCGCATGTCTCCAACGAGGGGCTGGCAAGCGGGTCCGGGCTCGCTGGCAACCGGGCGTGGTCCAACTCGGTGCGGTCGCGGCTCTACCTGACCGGGGGGCGGGCCGAAAAGGGGCGCGAGGCGCATCCGAACGAGCGGTTGCTGCGGGGGATGAAAAACAACTACGGAGAACGGGCGCGAATTACGACGCTGCGCTGGACGCGCGGCGTGTTCGAGGTAGTGGAGACCGCCACGAGGCTGCCCTACCGGGACGACGAGGACATCCCGTTCTAAGCGGCGAGGAGCTCCGGCGAGCCACGGGTGACAAGCGAAAAGATGCTCGGATTGATTCCTTGGCCGCGCCTCACGCGGTCTGGTACAACGTCATGAAGCAGGTCGGCCGGGCGACCGTTCCCGGATGGCGCGGCTACCAGCCCGGCACCCGTAGGATCGTCCGAGCCGCAAGCCGCGAGAGGCACGGTGGACCTCATCGCCACTAGCCTCGCAGCCGGCCCCGCCGGCGCCAACACACCCACCGGGAAACCCTAGGAAGGGGGTAAGGGGGTAGGTGTCGGAAGGGAAAGCCGGCGGTCAGTGACCGTTGGCGCCAAGCGGCACGACCATTGCCTTGCGTGCCAGCGCAGTGGGGTGGTTGAAGATAGTTCACAAATGTGAACTATCAGTGTTCCAACCTGTTGCAAACATATCACGAACACTGCAGGAATGTCGCTAATGTCGGCAAAGGGTTAGCGAAGGTGTGACATTTATGCAACAGTGGAGTGTTGAAATTTTATCACACTTGCAGGGGTCCGAATTCGGGGAGAACGCGGGCCTGGAGGGACCGGGTTTGAGAAATGGTCTGCCCCCTCAGAATTTTCGCGGTTTCGGGTACGCGTGTTGCTACACTGGTTATGTCACCGTTAGCGCGACATAGATATATACTCTAAGCCGCGTGCGCGCGACATCGCGCGGGCGCGTAACGCGCGGGGGAGTAAAAGATATATCTGGTGTGGTGCGAATCGTGTTGTGCGGGGTGACGATTCGTGGGAGGGTTGGCGGTGTGATGCGGGATCTGCTGTGGGCTGGGGGTGCGGTCGGGTTTCTGGCGGCTTACGGGGCATGGCTGCTGTTCTGGGATTGGGTGCTCAGGATCACGCGCGCGGAGGAGCTGGTGGATTTCGGCTGGCCGAAGATGGTGCTGGCGCTGGTTCTGCTGGGGGCGCCGTGGGCGGCCCTCGTTGGATTTCTGCTGGGCCGGGTTCTGGGGTGAGGTGAGGGGTGGCGGATAACGGCAACGGGGCGCCGGTCGCGCCGATCAGGACGACGACGGTGGCGGGGGCCGGGACGGTGACCGGGCTGGCGCTGCTGCAGTACCTGTCGCATCCGGTCTGGCCGCCGCCGGTCGACGTGCTGGAGCTGCTGGCAGTGTGGCTGGCGCCGGCGGTCCATGTCGTCGGCGAGGGGATCAACCGGAAGCTGGAGCAATGGGCGGGGGCTGCGGCCGCGTCGCCGGCCCCGAAACCTTGAGGAGACGGGACATGCGGTTGCTGGTCCTGGGCTTGCTCGTCCTGCTCGCGGGCTGCACGCGCGAGCTCGGCTATGCGGGGAAGAACCCCGGCGCGGTCCAGTGCTCGGGCAAGGCGACGATCACGATCACCGGCGCCGCCGCCATCGGCCCCGGCGGGACCGAGACCGGCGACGGCACCGTGATCTTCGACTGCGGTTCCGGCGCCTACCTCGAGCAGGGCCTGCCCTCCATCACGGCACCGCCTCCCGGCACCATCTCGGTGCCGGCGGCATCTCCTGCGGCAGCCAAGTGACCGCCGCTCTCCTCATCCTTGCCGTACTGCTGGTGGCGGTTGCCGGCATGTGGGGACAGGCGGACCGGGAGGAATAGATGCTGGACTACCTCTCGACCCCCGGCTCGACCTACTTGGCGGGGGTGCAGTACGACGACGAGAAGCTGGAGCTGCTGGTGGAGTTCCAGAACGGCGGGGAGACGCGCTTCTGGAACGTGCCGCCGGCGATCTGGGAGGGCTTCCGGCGGGCGCCCAGCGCGGGCAAGTACTTCCTCAACGCGGTCAAGGGGAGGTTCCCTTGGGAAAACCTGTGACGTCCTGGACGCCGGAGCGGTATCGGGAGCTTGCCCGCCTCTGGGACGATGGCCTGACCGGGGGCGAGATCGCGGCGCGCCTCGGCGTCAGCCGCAACGCGGTGCTGGCGAAGGCGCGGCGCCTCAACCTCAAGATCCGGGAGTCGCCGTTGACTGCGGCGGCGTCGGCGGCGCGGCGGAAGCATGCGGAGCGGCGGCCCGAGGGGAAGCCTCCGCCCGAGGGCTGCCGCTATGTCCTGGGCGATCCGCCGGAGCGGTGGCGCTACTGCGGTGCGCCGCGGGTGGCGGGCCGATCCTATTGTGCGGCGCACCTGCGGGCCTGCACGCGTAGGGAGCCCCATGCGGCACCCTGACTGGCCGCCCGGGACCGAAGAATGGGAGACGGTGCTGGACGCCGAGGACCGCGATGCCGAAGGGCCGCCGTGGGACGCCGACGAAGCCTATGACTTCGGCGAGTTCGATGACGACGAGGACGAGGACGGTGAGGACGAGTGATCGATGATCTCGAACAGCGGCTGGAGCAGGCACAGCTCCTCCTCTACAGGGACCGCCGCCGGGCGCATGCGGTGCTGTTCAGCGGCACGCGGCGGCATGCGAGCAGGACGCCGCCCTTCCACCTGGAGATCATCGACGATTTCCACTCCCGCATCCGCAACATCTGCACGGTGAGCTTCCGCGACAGCGGCAAGACCACCATCTTCGAGGAGGGGGTCGCGATCCAGGGCTGCTTCGCCGAGTTCAGCCATGCCCTTTTCGTTTCCGCCAATCTCGACCTCGCCTGTGCCCGCCTCCACACCGTGCGCCGGCAGTTCGAGGGCAACGAGAACATCATCGAGATGTTCGGCAACCTGCGCTCGAGGCCGTGGGGCGACGAGCTCATAGAGCTGGCGAACGGCCTCACCATCCAGGCGCTGGGGAGGGGCCAGTCGATCCGGGGCACCAAGAGCGAGGACACGCGCCCCGACCTCATCATCATCGATGATTTCGAGGATGACGAAAGTGTCCAGACGGAAAGCGGCCGCGACAAGAACTTCACCTGGCTCAACAACGAGCTTTTGCCGGCGGGCGACGGCACCCGTCTCCGCGTCCGCATGGCGTCGAATGATCTTCACCCCGACTGCGTTGCAAATCGGCTGGACCGAACCGGAACGGGGTTTCTGGTCCGCCGTTATCCCTGGATTTTCCTCGGGCCTGATGGCGTGGAGCAGGCGACCTGGGCGGACCGGTTCCCCTTGTCGCATTGTCATCTCGTGAAGAAGCAGATGTACGCTCGCGGACAGGGGGCGGCCTACGAGTCGAACTACATGTGCCGGTCGGAGCGGCAGGAAGCGCGACCGTTCCAGCCCGGCATGGCGAAGGTCGAGCCCAGGGCGCGGACCTGGGAGGCCTGCTATGCGATGCTGGACCCGGCGCGGAGCGTGCGGCAGGGCAGCGCCACGACCGGCTGGGCGGTCTGGTCCTGGCTCCAGAACCGCCTCGTCGTCTGGGAGTTGGGCGCGAAGGCGATGATGCCGGACGAGATCATTGCCCTGATCTTCCGCCTGAACGAGGCGTGGTCGCCGGTGCAGGTCGGCTTCGAGGAGGACGGCTTGAACGAGTGGGCGCTGCAGCCGATCCGCGGGGAAAGCCGGCGGCGCGGCGCGATGCTGCCCCTGAAGGCGGTGAAGGCGCCCAAGTCGAAGCTCGACTTCATCCGCGGCCTCCAGGTCTATTTCCGCTCGGGCGAGGTGAGCTTCGCGCAGGCGTTTCCCGAGGCGTGGGCGCAGTTCCTCGGCTTTCCCACCGGGAACATCGATGCGCCCAACGCCTTGGCCTACGCGCTCCACCCCGCCCTGAAGGCGGGGCTGCCGGTCTACGAGGATTTCGGGACGCAGAACATCGCGGCCGAGCTGGCACCGGAACCCGGCCCCGTCCATCTCGCCTTGAATGCCGACGGCGCTTACGTGACGGGCGTCTTGTGCCAGGCCGTCAACGGCGGCCTGCGGATTTTCGCCGACTGGATCAGGGAAGGAGCGCCCGCCGATGTCCTCACCGGAATCGTCAACGACGCCTCCCTTCATGCGGAGCGCCAGGTACGAGCTTGCGCTGGGGGCCGCCATTTCGATCGATATACGAACGTCGGGCTTGAGCAAGCAGCGCGAGGAATTCCTGGTGGCCTGCGTCGAGCGGGCGATCCGGCGTTGGGCGCAGGAGAGCTTCGACGGCTGCTCCGCACCCAATCTCGCGGCATGCCCGCGCTGTGGGTGTCCGCACAGGCCCGAGCCACCCTCAACGCCCTTGCCGGCGGATACTGCCGCGCGGTCCTGAAGGGGGGCGCGCTCGCCGACGAGGCCGAGCCGGGGAACTATCGCCTGTTGATGGAGGGCTTGGAAAGCTTCGCCGCCCTCTTGCGCCAGGGCGCGACAGAGGACGAGGAGAGTGATAGGCTGAACGCCACGGCGGCGGACGGCCGCCGCTATTTCTCGGCGAGGCCGCGTGCCCAAACTGGATCGCAATGAGGAACTGAGCGGGCGCAGCGAGATCGCCCGGCAATGCGTCAAGCTCTACGACACGATCTTCAAGGGCTTCGACGACCAGCGCGACCGGGCCGACAAGATACTCGACCTCTGGGAGATCTACAACTGCCAGCTCGGCCGCTTCCAGAACTACTCCTCCTCAATGAGCCAGGTGTTCGTGCCGATCGTGCGGAACGCCCTCACCGCGCTCGCCACCCGCTACGTCAACCAGGCTTTCCCGTCATCCGGTCGCCATGTCGAGGCGGTGACCGGCGAGCAGGACCAGCCCTACGCGCTCCTCTCCCTGATCGAGCATTACATCAGCCGCGCGAAGCTCCGCACCGAGGCCGCGACCTCGATCCTCATCAACGGGCAGGTCGAGGGCCAGTACAACGCCTACTTCCATTGGGACCGGAGCGAGCGGCATGTCGTGAGCCGGCAGCGGAAGCCGGTGACGGTCGATGGCGAGGAGGTGCCGGAGGCAGGCGAGGTCGAGGTCATCACCGAGGAGGTGATCGAGGACGCGCTGCCGCAGGTCGAGGTGCTGCACGACAACGATGTGCTGGTGCTGCCGGCGACGGCCTCCAGCATCTGCGCCGCGCTCGAGGCGGGCGGCAGCGTCACGGTGCTGCGGCGCTGGTCCGAGGCGCAGATCGAGAAGATGATCGACGACGGGGAAATCGACGCCGCGGCGGGCAACGACCTCATCGACCGCATCGGGCAGGGCGGCGACAACGCGCAGGTGCAGGACACGGCGAAGAAGCTCGCCTGGGCGGCGGGCATCCATCATTCCGGCAAGCGGTCGACCTGCATCGTCTGGGAGACCTGGACGAAACTCGACATCGACGGCGAGCGGCGGCTCTGCCGGGTGTTCTTCACCGACGAGAAGAAGGCCGCCGGCGCGCGCCTCAATCCCTATTGGAACGACCGCTGTCCGGTGCATTCGGCGCCGGTCCGGAAGCTGCCGGGCGTGTTCAAGGGCGATTCGCCGGTGGCGGCGTGCGCGACGCTGCAGTACGAGGCGAACGACTTCGCCAACGAAGGCGCCGACATGATGTATTTTACGCTGGCGCCGGTGCTGCTCGCCGACCCCGAGCGCGTCAGCAAGTGGAAGGAACTGGTCGCCGACGTCGCCGCCGTCTGGCCGGTGCATCCGGAAGCGGTCAAGATGATCGAGTGGCCGAACAAGATCAGGGAAGCCTACGAGGCCATCGCCGCCAACAAGGCCATGATCTTCGAGACGCTGGGCGTCAACCCGGCGATGCTGCCGCAACAGACCGGCACCAAGGCCGGGAAGCGCAACCAGGCCGAGATCGCCCTGGAGCAGCAGGTGGACCTGCTGACGACCGCCGACGCCGTGACGGTGCTGGAGAACGAGATACTGACGCCCTACGCGCAATGGGCCGCCGAATTGGACCACCAATTCCGCGACAAGGCCATCCTGGTGCGCGAGTTCGGCGAGCTCGGCCTCCGGGCGGGCATGGAGGAGATCGAGCCGATCCAGTGGGAGAAGCGATGGGAGATCAAGTGGTCGGGGGTGGAGGTGGCGCGCAACATCGCCAATCTCCAGCAGCAGATCGCCTGGATCAACGTCGTGAAGGCGATCCCGCCGGCGCAATATGCGGGCTACCGCCTCGACCTGGCGCCGGTGCTGGAGGTATCGGCCGGCATGGTGTTCGGCTCCCGCCTCGGGCGCCTCACCTTCAAGAACATGCGGGACGAGCAGTCGGTCGAGGC
>JASHSH010000094.1 GCA_030040955.1 Rhodospirillales bacterium | reverse complement strand
AGCCTCGGCATCGTCGGATATCTTCTTCAGCGCGGCGACGGCGCCCACCGTGTCGCCCTTCTTCAGCGCGATGGCCGCCAGCAGCTCGGTCGCCTCGAAGCGCCACGGATTGTCGGACGCGGTCAGCGCGGAAAGCTGGGCGGCGAGCGGCGCGGGATCCGCCGAGGTGGAGAGCGCGACCAGGGTGGCGCGGATGCGCGCGAGATCGCGCAACGCCGCCGGGGCCGAGGACTGCGCCACCTGGTCGTACGCCGCCTGCGCGCCGGCCGCGTCGCCGCCCGCGGCGAGCATGTCGGCCCGGCGCATTCCGGCGAGCAGGCCAAATCCGCCGTTGCCGCCCGCCTGGATCTTGGCCAGCGCGTCCTCGCCTTCCTTGGTCTTGCCCGACTCGATCAGCTGCTGGGCGGCGGCGTAGAGCCGGGCCTCGGCCTCGCGCTGCTTGCGCTGCCAAGTCTGCCAGCCCTGATAGCCGGCGACCACCACCACGACGGCGACCGCCGCCCCGATCACATAGTTGCCGTAGCGCTTCCAGAGCTTGAGATACTGCTCGCGGCGGAGGTCCTCGTCGACTTCCTGGATGAGCAGATCGCCGGTCGGATCCTCGTCGCTGGCCTTCGCCATCACCGCCTCGTTTTCGGGGCGGCCACCATAGCGCCCACCCCTGGGCATGGCAATTGCACCGGCGGGCATTGCGGGGACTCCGGGCAAACCCTTGGCGGGCCTGGATTCCGGCGCGATTGTGCCGCGCGGCGCGTGGGTGTACACTGCAAGTCGACAGAATGTCGCTCCCGGAGACCAGAAATGTCCCGTGCGCTTTCCTTGGTCGCCCTTCTCCCGCTCCTGGCAGCCTGTCAGGGCGGGTTCGTCGCGACCAAGGAGGAACCCTGGAAGATGATCTATCCGATCACCGCCGCGGCCATCGCGGTGGACGGGGTGAGCATCATCAACACCGGCAAGACCATCGACGACCAGGTAATCTCGCTCGCCACCGGGCGCGACTGCTCGATCGTCCGCGCCTCGCAGGGCGGACCCTATTGCGTCGACATCCCGCCGCCGGTCCCGATGGTCGCGCGCACCACCTATTGCTACCAGTCGCTGGCCTCGGCCTCCTGCTATGACCGACCGTCCCCGGTGGACCGCCCCAACTATATAGGCAGCCGGATCGACATGATCCCGGCCACCAACTAGGCCGGCCAAGTCTCCTCCCCTGGACTCGGGTCGGGCCCGGGTCCTATATACCGGCGATGACCGCCGCTTTGGCCAAGGGTCACCCGTTTCTCAAGATGCACGGGCTGGGCAACGATTTTCTCGTGCTCGACGGGCGCGAGCGCCCGGTCGCATTGCCCGATCCGGCCGTGCGCGCGCTCGCCGACCGGCGCACCGGCGTGGGCTTCGACCAGCTGATCCTGGTCGCCCCGGCGACCGACGAGCGGGCGGATGCGTTCATGGGCGTGCGCAATTCCGATGGCGGCGAGGTCGAGGCCTGCGGCAACGGCGCGCGCTGCCTCGCCTGGCTGCTGATGCGCGAAGCGGGCCGCGATCATGTCACGCTGGAGACGCGCGCCGGGCTGATCGAGGCCTGGTCGGCGAAAGGGCGCGACGGGACCGATTCGGTCACCGTCGATATGGGGCGGCCGCGGCTGGGCTGGCGCGACATTCCGCTCGCGCGCGAAGCCGACACGCTGCATCTGCCGCTTGCCGCGCCCGGCGTCGCCGACCCGGTGGGCGTCTCGATGGGCAATCCGCATGCGGTGTTCTTCGTCTCGGACGCGGATTCCATCGACGTCGCGCGCATCGGACCCGGCCTCGAGCGTGACCCGCTGTTTCCCGAACGCGCCAATATCGAATTCGCCCAACTGCGCGCGCGCGATTCGATCCGCATGCGGGTGTGGGAGCGCGGCGCCGGCATCACCTCGGCCTGCGGCAGCGGCGCCTGCGCGACCCTGGTCGCCGCCGTTCGCCGCGGACTCGCCGACCGCGCCGCCGATCTGCTTCTGGATGGCGGTCCTTTGCGCATCGAATGGCGCGCGGACGACCATGTGCTGATGACCGGGCCGGTGGCGCTCGCCTATTCCGGCACCCTGCCCGCCGGGCTGCTGCCATGAGCGGCGCCGAGATCGTCACCTTCGGCTGCCGGCTCAACGCTTACGAATCCGAGGTGATGCGCGACCACGTGCGCGCCGCCGGGATAGAGGACGCGGTGATCGTCAACACTTGCGCGGTGACCGCCGAGGCCGAGCGCCAGGCGCGCCAGGCGATCCGCCGCATCCGGCGCGAGCGTCCCGGCGCGCGCATCCTGGTCACCGGCTGCGCCGCGCAGATCGACGCCGCGCGCTACGCCGCGATGCCCGAGGTCGACCAGGTCATCGGCAACGGCGAGAAGCTCGCCGCCGCGACCTGGACCGAGGCCGTGCCGCCGCGCGTGCGCGTGGGTCCTGCTGCGAATTTGCGCGAGACCGCGCACCATCTCCTGTCGGGTTTCGCCGGGCGCGCGCGCGCCTTCGTCGAGGCGCAGCAAGGCTGCGACCATCGCTGCACCTTCTGCATCATCCCGCAGGGCCGCGGGCCCAGCCGCAGCGTGCCGCTGGGCGCGGTGGTGGAGCGGGTGCGCGCGCTCGTCGCCGGCGGGTGCCAAGAGGTCGTGCTGACCGGCGTCGATCTCACCGCCTATGGCGGCGACCTGCCGGGACAGCCGAGCCTGGGCGCTGCGGTGCGACGGATCTTGGCTCTGGTGCCCGAGCTTGCGCGCCTGCGCCTCTCTTCGCTCGATCCGGTCGAGCTGGACGAGGCGCTGGTCGAGGCGTTCGGCGCCGAGGAACGGCTGATGCCGCATGCGCATCTCTCGGTCCAGGCGGGCGACGACGTCGTGCTCAAGCGCATGGCGCGGCGGCATCGCCGGGCCGACGTGATCCGCCTGGCCGAACGGC
>JASHSH010000093.1 GCA_030040955.1 Rhodospirillales bacterium | reverse complement strand
CACCATGGCGGCGATCAGCCGGTCCTCAGAGAGCGCGAGATCGATGCCGGCGTCCCTCGCCTCCTTGCGGCGGATCAGGTCGCGTGCCTTCATGCCCAGCTTGCGCAGGATCGCTTTGAGCTCGCCCGCCGAGGGGGGAGTCCTCAGATATTCGACCACCTTGTGCTCGACGCCGCGCGCTTCGAGCAGCTTCAGCGCCTCGCGCGATTTGCCGCAGCGCGGATTGTGATAGATCGTCACCGTCATCGCGGTCGCCACCCTTGCCAAACCGGCTAGCCCGCCCCAGTGTGGCGCGGGCTCGAAGAATGCGGGTGTGCCATGAAGCTCGCCGCGGCTCAAGGGAAACGGACGTCCGGATTGCTGCCGATCGCATTCGCCGTCGCGCTGCTCGCCCTTGCCCCGGCTGCCGCAACGGCGGCATCGCCCGCGCCGGCGGCATCCGCCGCTCCCGCGGCTCCGATCACGGCCGCCGACCGCGCCCACATCGAGGAACTGATCAGGACGATCGAGGACCCGGCGGCGCGCGAGCGGCTGGTCGACCAGCTTCGGTCGCTCGCCGCGGCCGGCCCGGCCGCCGCGCCGCCAAGTCCGGCGCCGATTCCCGAGGCCGCCGGCCTGCTCGGCGATCTCGCTCAGATATTGCAGAACGCCAGCGACGAACTGATCGAGACCGCCACCGCCATCGCCAATGTCGGCAATGTCGGCGATTGGCTGATCGGACAGATACAGGACTCGAACGCGCGCGACCGCTGGTTCCGCGTGCTCGGCCGGCTGGTGGTCGTGCTGGTGGTCGGATGGCTGGTCGAGTGGCTGATCGACCGCGCGCTGCGCGCCCCCTGCCGCTACATCGACTCCCGCCGCCCGCGCGGCCGGTGGACGCGCGCCCCGCTCGGAGTCGCCCGCTGGCTGCTCGACCTGGTGCCGATCGGCGCGTTCGCCGCGAGCGCCTATGCCATGCTCGCATTGCCCTTCTACCGGCCCGGCGGCCATAGCGAGGTGATCTCCGTGGTGGCGATCACCGCCTATGCGATCTCGCGGACCGCGACCACGCTCAGCACCGCCCTGTTCCGCCCCGCCAACGCTACGCTGCGCATCCTTCCGGTGGGCGACGAGAACGCGGCCCGCCTGCACAGCGGCGTCCGCCAGCCCGTGCTGATCGTCATTTGGGGATATTACGCCGACGAGGGGCTGCGCCTGCTCGGCATGCCGGAGGCCGGCTATCAGTCGCTGCTCAAGTTGCTCGGCCTGTTCGTGCTGGTGCGGCTGATCGCGCTCGTGGTGCAGTACCGCCGCCCGGTCGCCGCCTGGATCCGGTCCCTCGGAACCGGCGATCCCTCCCGAGCCGCAAAGGGCCTGGGCCTGGATCATCGCGTCGCCGGCCTGCGCAACTGGATCGCCGATGTCTGGCACATACTCGCCGGCCTCTATCTGGTGGCCGCCTACATCGTTTGGGCGCTGCGCGTCGAGGGAGGGTTCGAGTTCCTGCTGCGCGCTTCGGTGGTGACCGCGATCATCCTGGTCGCCGCGCGGCTGGCGACCGGAGCGCTCGAGCGCGCCGTCGAACGCGCCTTCGCCCGCGACGAGGCACGCCACGCCTCCGACCACCGGGAACGCCGACGCAGGCGATACCAGCCGTTGGCGCGCAATCTGGTGCGCTTGATCGTCGCGGTGCTGGCCATCCTCTCGATCCTGCAGACCTGGGGCGCCAATACGCTGGGTTGGTTCTCCTCGGAGGCCGGTCAGCGGGTGCTGGGAACGGCGGCCTACAGCATCGCCGTGGTGGTGGTCGCGGCGTTGATCTGGGAGACCATGAGCGGCGCGATCGAGCGCTATCTCGGGCGCACTGACGCCGAGGGCCAGCTGGTGGCGCGCAGCGCGCGGGCGCGCACCCTGCTTCCGCTGCTGCGCAACGCGCTGACCATCCTGATCGTGCTGATGGTAGCGCTGATCGTGCTCGGCCAGTTCGGCGTCGACATCGCGCCGCTGCTGGCGGGCGCCGGCGTGATCGGCGTGGCCATCGGCTTCGGTTCGCAGAAGCTGGTCCAGGACGTGATCACCGGCGCGTTCATCCTGTTCGAGGACACCATGGCCGTCGGCGACAACGTGACCATCGGCACCCATACCGGCACCGTCGAGGCGATGACCATCCGCACCATCCGGCTGCGCAACGCCAACGGCGAGCTGCATACGCTGCCGTTCAGCAGCGTGACCACCATCATCAATATGAGCCGGGGCTACGCCACCTGTGCATTCAACGTAAGCGTCGCCTACCGCGAGGACATCGACCGCGTGATCGAGGTGATGCGCGCCATCGGCGAGGAGATTCGCGCGGACGAGAAATGGGGCCGCTGGCTGATCGAGCCGATCGAAGTATTCGGCGTCGAGCGGCTCGCCGATTCGGCGGTGATCGTGTCCGGCCAGTTCAAGACCGCGCCCGACCAGCAGCCGGCGATCAGCCGCGAGCTGAACCGCCGAATCAAGAAGCGCTTCGACGAGCTCGGCATCAGCATGCCCTTCCCCAGCCAGACTGTGTATTTCGGCGAGGAGCGCGCGGGCGGCGCCAGACCCGTCCACGTCCGCATCGAACAGGCGCCCGGCGGCGAGGCGAAGGGAGCCTGATCCCTAGGCCGGCATCGCATCGACCAAGCGGAGGACGCGATGCAGCGTGCCCTCGGCCAGGCCGAGCTGGTCCATATGGGCGACGGTGTTGGCCAGATAGTCGCGCGCGCTTCCTTCGGTGCCGACGCCCTTGCGGATCATCGCCGCCGCCTGTTCGGGCGAAAGCGAGCCGGCATAGCGGTCATGCTCGCGCCGCGCGACGAAGACCAGCGCGGTCAGGCGGCGGCCGTCCGCCAGCGCGACGCGCAGATGCCGGGCCTCGTACACGCCGCCTTGCAGCTCGCGTTCGGCCAGATAGGCGTTCGCCGATTCGCCGCGGCCGGCCTCGGCGCGCAGCGCGAAACCCCGGCAGGAACCGCCGCGATCGAGTCCGAGGACCAGTCCCGGCGTCTCGCTGGTGCCGCGATAGCGGTCCGAGATGATGCACAGGGCGCGGTGATAGCCGTGGATGGTCGCCGCCACCTTCTCGGCGACCGGAAATCCGGGCCGCCACATCAGCGAGCCGTAGGCGAAGACCCAGAAATTCCCTTGCATCGCCGCGGATCGCTTCTCGCCAGGTGCGCAATCGGGCTATAACCGAGCCGCTTTCCCGTCGCAAGGACTTCCGTGAACCTTTCGCGTCGCTCGATCCTTGTCGCCGCCGCGCCGGCGATTGCGCTGCTCGCCGCGCTGGCCTATTCCGCCTGGTGGTGGTACCTGGCCGGCACGCTGCGGGAGGGGGTCGCTGCCTGGGCGCAGGCTCGTGCGGCACAAGGCTGGACCGTGGGTACCGGAGAGGTGACCGTCGGCGGCTTCCCGCTCGCGCTGCGCCTGACGGTGCCGGAGCCTTCCATCGCCGACGCCGATGGCGATTCCTGGCGCGGGCCGAGCCTCGCGGCGACGGTTTCGCCCTTCGGTGTCGGACGCGTTCACCTCTCGGCGCCGGGACGGCACAGCCTGGTCCGGGCGGGAGCGGCGCCGGTTCCCGTCGACGTAATCGGCCTCGCCGCCGACCTGAAGCTCGACCGCCGGGGAGTCCTCCAGGTGACGCTCGACCTGCGCGGCGTGACGACGGCCGATGGCGGGTTCGACGCGCTCGAGCTGGTGGCGCGGCGGCTGGGCACCCTGCCGCCGGTGCCTGGCGACGAGACGATGGGCATCGTCGCCACCGTGGTAAACCTGTCGGTGCCCCAGGAATGGGGGTTGGTGCTCGACCCGAAGCTCGCCAGCGGACATATCGAAGCCCGGCTGATGGGCGTGATCGCGCCCGGGAAACCGGCGGAGTCGCTCGCCACCTGGCGTGACGCGGGCGGCACGGTCGAATTCGATGCGGTCTCGTTCGACTGGCCGCCGCTGGCCGGAACCGGCAGCGCCACCCTGGCGCTGGACACGCAGATGCAGCCGATTTTGGCCGGCAGCTTCGCGTTGCGCGGGCTGCCGGAGCTGGTCGACCGGCTGGTCAAGGCCAATCGCCTGTCGGCGAGCCTTGCCTCGGTGTTCAAGCTCACGCTCAACGTGCTGTCCAAGACCGCAAGCGACGGGACCAGCGAGGCGAAGGCGCCGGTGACAATTCAGGACCGCGTGCTCAGCGTCGGGCCGCTTCCGCTGGCGGAACTGCCGCGGATCGACTGGTAGGCGCGGCTCAGTCCGGCTCGGCGTCGAGATCGAAGGCGGCGGCCATCAGCGTGCGGGTGTAGGCGTGTTGCGGCCGGGCGAAGATGGCGGCCGCCGGCCCCGCCTCGACGATCTTGCCGTCCTTCATCACGATCAGGTGTTCGGCGAGCGCACGCACCACGCGCAGATCGTGGCTGATGAACAGATAGGCCAACCGATGCCGCGCCTGGAGCTCGCGCAGAAGCGTGACGATCTGTGCCTGGACCGAGACGTCGAGCGCGCTGGTCGGCTCGTCGAGTACGATGAAACGGGGTTTGAGCACCAGGGCCCGGGCGATGGCGATGCGCTGACGCTGCCCGCCCGAGAATTCGTGCGGGAAACGATCCTGGGTGGCCGGATCGACGCCCACCTCGTCGAGCGCGCGGGAGATCATGGCGCGGCGCTCGGCGGCGTCGGCGCCGATGCGGTGCACTTCGAGCCCCTCGCCGACGATCTGCCCGACGGACAGGCGCGGACTCAGCGAGCCATAGGGGTCCTGGAACACCATCTGCATCTGCCGGCGCAGGGGCCGCAGGGCGCGCGCGGCCAAGCCCTCGATCGGCCGACCCAGAAAGGCGACGCACCCCTCGCTGCGTGTCAAGCGGAGAAGCGCGAGCCCAAGCGTGGTCTTGCCCGATCCCGACTCGCCGACCACGCCGACGGTATGGCCTTCGCGCACCGAGAGATCGGCGCCATCGACGGCCTTGATGTAGCCCACGACGCGCGGGATCACGCCCGCCTTGCGCGGGAACCAGACCTTGAGCCCGGCGCAGGACATGATCTCGGGCGCATCCGCCGGCGCACGGTTCGGCTCGCCCGCCGGCGTGGCGGCGAGCAGGTCCGCGGTATAGGCATGGCGCGGACGGGCGAACACCTCCGCCACCCGTCCCTGCTCGACGATCTCGCCCGCGCGCATCACGCAGACCCGGTCGGCCATCTTGCGCACGATGCCGAGATCGTGGGTGATCAGCAGCAGCGCCATGCCGAAGCGCGCGCGCAGGTCCTTGAGCAGCGCCAGGATCTGCGCCTGGATGGTGACGTCGAGCGCGGTGGTCGGCTCGTCGGCGATCAGGATGTCGGGATCGTTGGC
>JASHSH010000092.1 GCA_030040955.1 Rhodospirillales bacterium | reverse complement strand
CCGAGATAGTACCGCGCCACCGCCGGGTCGCGCGCGATCTGCTCCGAGCGTCCTTCGCCGACGATGCGCCCGAGCGCGAGCAGATAGCAGCGCCCGACGATGCCGAAGGCGCGCCGCGCATTCTGTTCGACCAAGAGGATGCTCACGCGACCTTCGCGCGCGATCCGCCCCAGCGTGGCGAACAGTTCGGTGGCGAGCAGGGGCGAAAGGCCGAGCGAGGGTTCGTCGAGCAGCAGCAGGCTCGGCTGCGTCATCAGCGCGCGGCCGATCGCCACCATCTGCTGCTCGCCGCCGCTCATCGTGCGCACCGCCTGGTTGCGCCGCTCGGCCAGGCGCGGGAACAGGTCGAACACGCGGTCGAGCGCGGCGGCGGCGCCCGAACGCGCGCGTTCCGTGTAGGCGCCGAGCGCCAGATTCTCGGCGATCGACATCGGGCCGAACAGGCGGCGGTTCTCGGGCACCGTGGCGATTCCCAATTCGACGATTTGGTGCGCCGGCTCGCCGGCCAGCTCCTTGCCCTGGAAGCGGATCGAGCCGGTCTGCGGACGCACCAGCCCGGCCACGGAATTGAGCAGGCTGGTCTTGCCCGCGCCGTTCGCGCCCAAAATCGCCACCGCCTCGCCGCTGCCCACCGAGATCGACACCTCGCGCAGCGCCTTGTGCCGCCCATAGGCGTGACTGACACGCGCGACCTCAAGCATCGGCGTCGCCCAGATAGGCGCGGATCACCTCGGGATCGCGCAGCACCTGGTCGGGCGGACCCTCGGCGATCTTGGCGCCCGCGTTCATCACGGCGACGCGCCCGCACAGCGCGCGCACCGCGGTCATCACATGCTCGACCAGGATCACCGCGATGCCCTGCGCGGCCAGGCTCCACACCACCGACATGCCGCCGTCGAGTTCGCCCGGCCCCAGGCCCGAGAGCCACTCGTCGAGCAGAAGCACGCGCGGACGCGTCGCCAGCGCGCGGGCCAGCTCGACCCGCTTCTGCTCGATATAGGTGAGCTGGTCGAGCCGCTGGCCCGCCTTCAGCAGCAGATTCAGCTCGCCCAGAATACCGGCCGCGTCGTAGGAGGCGTCCTTGTAAGGCGCGCGCTCGGCGCCGTGCAGCAGCCCGGCCATCACCGAGACGATCACGGGAATGTCCTTGGAGACGCGCACGAGCTGGAAGGTGCGGTTGATGCGCCGGCGCACGCGCTTGTGGTTGGGCAGCCGGGTGACGTCCTCGCCGTCCATGCGGATGGTGCCGGCATCCGCGCGCAGGCTGCCGGCGATCAGGTTGAGCAGGGTGGTCTTGCCCGACCCGTTGGGGCCGATCAGCCCGAGCACCTCGCCGGCCGAGACCGCGAGCGAGACATCGTTGACGGCGACCAGCCCGCCGAATGCCTTGCGCAGTCCGCTGACCTCGAGCAGCGCGGCCATCGCTAGCGCTCCTCCGGCACCAGGCGGCGCCATTGCCGCTTGGCCCAACCCTCGATCGGACCAGTGAAGCCACCCGGCAGCGTCCGCGGACGGGAGAGCCAAGCCCAGGCGCGCGCGACGCCCGCGCCCGCGTCGCGCAGCCAGCCGGTATAGCCGCGGGGCAGCTCCATCGGACGGCCGAGCCGCTCCCACGCGTCGTCGATCAGTCCCACCGCGCCGCGCGGCAGGAAATAGACGATCGCCATGAACACCAGGCCGAGCAGGATGCTGTACCAGAACGGGAACTCGACCTCGAGCGTCTCGGAAAGCGCGATCAGCGGCAGCACGCCGAGGATCGGCCCCCACAGCCGCTTCAGCCCGCCGAGCAGCGCCATGATCACCACCTGGAACGAGATCAGCGGATTGAAGGCGATGTTCGGATTGATGAAGCCGAAGCGCGGCGCCATCACCGCGCCCACCAGGGTCATGAGCACGCAAGACAGCACGAAGATCGCCAGCTTGACGAAGGGCACGTCGATGCCGACCTGGCGCGCCACCGTCTCGTCCTCGCCGATCACCAGCGCGGCGATGCCGAGCCGCGAGCGGCGCAGCAGGAACCCCGCCGCGAAGGCGAGCACGCACAGGCCGAGCAGATGCTCGTAGATCATCGTATTGTCGAAGTTCACCCGCACATAGCGGCCCATGGTGAAGGTCTTGTTGATCTCCCACCACACCATGAGCTGGCGCATCATCTCGGAGAGGCCGAAGCCGAAGATGACGAAAAACATGCCCGAGATGCGCAAGGTGACGATGCCGACGACGAGCGCAAGCACCGCGCCGATGCCGGCGGCGACGGCGAAGATCGCCTCCAGCGGCATCAGTTTCACCAGCATCGCCACCGTGTACATGCCGACCCCGAAGAAGGCCGAGGTGGCGAGCGAGACCAGCCGCGTGGTGCCGGAGAACATCGCCCAGGCCACGGTGAGGGTGAGATAGCTCAGCAGATGCAGCGCGAGCGAAAGCTCGTAGTCGGAGAGCAGCCAGGGCAGGCAGGCGAGAATCGCGACCAGGAGGACCAGCGGCGGTCCGGCGATCGCGGTTGCTGCGGTGCGGGCGCGCATCTCACCGCGTCCCGAACAGACCGCGTGGGCGCAGGATCAGGACGACGAGGAACAGCGCGTAGGCCACCGCCAGCGTCAGCCCCGAATCGAGATAGAAGGAGCAGAGCGACTCGGCCACGCCAAGCAGCAGGCCGGCGACCAGGCTGCCCATCATCTTGCCCACGCCCCCCATGATCACCACGACGAGCGCCTTCATGGTGAACTCGATGCCGATCGCCGGATTGAAGGAGAGGAAGGTGCTGACCAGCGTTCCCGCCGCGGCGACCAGAGCGCCGCCGCCGGCGAAGGCAAGCGCCGACATGCCGCGCACGTCGATGCCGACCAACCGCGCGCCGACGGGGTCGATGGCGAGCGCGCGCAAGGCGGCGCCGAACCGGGTCCGCGTCAGGATCAGCCAGACCGCGACGCCGAAGGCGCAGGCGAGCGCGAAGGCGAGCACCCGGTTCGCCGCGTAGGTGAAGCCGAGGATGCGCACCGGCGCGCCGAGATAGTCGTAGTAGCGGTTGTTGGCCGAGAAGGCGAGGGTGGCGGCGCCGCGCAGCACGAACAGCAGGCCGAAGGTGGCGAGGATGGTCTCGCCCTCCAGCTGCTCGCGGTCGCGCGCGCGGCGCACCAGCGGCGCCATCAGGTAGCGATAGACCAGCCAGTTGGCGGCGAAGGTGACGGGCACCGACAGCGCGAGGCTCAGGATCGGACTCACCGCGAGCAGGGTGAAGGTCCAGAAGGCGGCGAAGGCCGCGCCCATCAAAAACTCGCCATAGGCGAGGTTGACGATGCGCGCCATCCCGTATTGCAGATTGAATCCGATGGCGACGAGCGCGTAGAGCCCGCCCAGGATCACGCCGCCGATCACCACCTCGATCAGCTGCATGGCCATCGACTTTCGCGATTCCACCTCAAGCGAACCCCTCGCCCCCGCGGCGAGGGGTTCTCGTCAGCCTAGCCTTCCCGCCGCGGGAAGGGCCAGCGCGGCGATGCCCGCGCGGTCCGCCTCACGCCTAGAGGGTTCTTCGCCTCTCCTTCGACTCGGCGCTTCGCGCCCGCTCAGGATGAGGCGAAAAATGTCTCGACGGAGAGGCGGACCGCGACTCCATCCACAACCGCGTCACGGAGAAGCGGACGCGCGCCTACCAGGCCGGCTTGGGGAAGATGATCGGCTGCGCGCCCGCCATGTCGGCCGGCGCGATGCCGACAAACTGTCCCTTCTGCCACTGCCCGGCGCCCCACTGCTTCTCCAGGATATGCGTCTTCATGTCGAGCGGGCCGGAGATGGTCGGCCACGGCCCGCCATTGGCGATGGTGTCGATCACCGCCTTGTGATCGAGCGTGCCGGCCTTCTCGATCGCCTGGCCGAGAATCTGCAAGCTCGCGTAGGTAAGCGGGCTGGCCCAGCCGTCGGGCGCGTGTTTGGTCAGCGCGATCTGCCGGGCGGCGTATTCCTTGGCGCCGGGCAGATTCGGGTTCCAGCCGCCGATGCCGATCACGCCCTCGACCTTGTCCTTGAAGTTGCCGCCATACTCGGCGAAGGCGGTGCCGACGGCGGTGTAGAAGATCTTCGGATTGTAGCCCTGGGTGATCGCGGTGCCGGTGAGCATGAAGGTGTCGGGCGGGTACGAGCCGGCGATGAAGGTGTCGGCGCCGCTCGCCTTCGCCTCCTTGATCTCGTTGGTGAGATCGGCCGCGCCGAGCGGATAGCTCTTCTGCAGCACGATCTCGTAGCCCGAGGCCTTCAGCCCCGCGCCGAAGCCGGCGGCGAACTCGGCGCCGAACTGGTCGCCCACGCTCAGCAGCGCGATCTTGTTGTTGAGCTGGCCGGCGGACTTGTACTTGTTCAGCACCTCGATCAGCGCCGCGCCGAAATGCAT
>JASHSH010000013.1 GCA_030040955.1 Rhodospirillales bacterium | reverse complement strand
GCGATCACCTCGCCGCCCTCGACCACCGGCGAGACGGTGAGGCCGCGGGTGGTGCCGCAATCCTCCTCGACGATGATCGCGTCCTGCGCCACGTCGACCAGGCGCCGGGTGAGATAGCCCGAATTCGCCGTCTTCAGCGCGGTGTCGGCCAGGCCCTTGCGCGCGCCGTGGGTGGAGTTGAAATACTCCAGCACGGTAAGGCCTTCCTTGAAGTTCGAGATGATCGGCGTCTCGATGATCTCGCCCGACGGCTTGGCCATCAGGCCGCGCATGCCGGCGAGCTGCTTCATCTGCGCCGCCGAGCCGCGCGCGCCCGAATGCGCCATCATGTAGATCGAGTTGATCGGCCGGCCGGGCTCGAGCTTGCTGATCTCCTTCATCATCGCCTCGGCCACGTCGTCGGTGCAGCGCGACCAGGCGTCGACCACCTTGTTGTACTTCTCGCCCTGGGTGATCAGCCCGTCCTGGTACTGCTGCTCGTATTCCTTGGCGCGCTGCTCGGTCTCGGCGACCAGCTTGGCCTTCGAGCTCGGGATCACCAGATCGTCCTTGCCGAACGAGATGCCGGCGCGGCAGGCGTGAGTGAAGCCCATGCCCATGACGCGGTCGGCGAAGATCACCGTCTCCTTCTGGCCGCAATGCCGGTAGACGACGTCGATGACGTTCTGGATGTCCTTCTTGGTCAGCAGCCGGTTGATCAGGTCGAACGGCACCTTGGGGTGGCGCGGCAGGACCTCGGACAGCAGCATGCGGCCGGGCGTGGTCTCGACCCGGACCAGGATCGGCTCGCCCTTCTCGTTCACCGTCTTGTAGCGGCACTTGATCTTGGCGTGCAGGGTGATGGTCTTGGTGTCGAGCGCGTGCTGCACCTCGGCGACCGAGCCGAACACCATGCCTTCGCCCGGTTCGCCCGGGCGCTCCATGGTGATGTAGTAAAGGCCGAGCACGATGTCCTGGCTCGGCACGATGATCGGCTTGCCGTTGGCCGGGCTGAGGATGTTGTTGGTCGACATCATCAGCACGCGCGCCTCGAGCTGCGCCTCGAGCGAGAGCGGGACGTGGACGGCCATCTGGTCGCCGTCGAAGTCGGCGTTGAAGGCGGTGCACACCAGCGGATGCAGCTGGATCGCCTTGCCCTCGATCAGCACCGGCTCGAACGCCTGGATGCCGAGGCGGTGCAGCGTGGGCGCCCGGTTGAGCAGGACGGGGTGCTCGCGGATCACCTCCTCGAGGATGTCCCATACCTCGGGACGTTCCTTCTCCACCATGCGCTTGGCCGCCTTGATCGTGGTGGCCATGCCGTAGAGTTCGAGCTTCGAGTAGACGAAGGGCTTGAACAGTTCGAGCGCCATCTTCTTGGGCAGCCCGCACTGGTGCAGCTTGAGTTCGGGCCCGACCACGATCACCGAGCGGCCCGAATAGTCGACGCGCTTGCCCAGCAGGTTCTGCCGGAAGCGGCCCTGCTTGCCCTTCAGCATGTCGGACAGCGACTTCAGCGGCCGCTTGTTGGCGCCGGTGATGGCGCGGCCGCGCCGGCCGTTGTCGAACAGCGCGTCGACCGCCTCCTGCAGCATGCGCTTCTCGTTGCGCACGATGATCTCGGGCGCGCGCAGCTCGATCAGCCGCTTCAGACGGTTGTTGCGGTTGATCACGCGGCGGTAGAGGTCGTTGAGATCCGAGGTGGCGAACCGGCCGCCGTCGAGCGGAACCAGCGGACGCAGCTCGGGCGGGATCACCGGGATGACCTCGAGGATCATCCATTCGGGACGCGAGCCCGATTCGATGAACGCCTCGACCAGCTTGAGGCGCTTGACCAGCTTCTTGCGCTTGGCCTCCGAGTTGGTCTCCTTGAGCTCGGTCTTGAGCCGCAGGTTCTCGGCGTCGAGTTCGATCACCGAAAGCATGTCGCGGATCGCCTCGGCGCCGATGCCGGCGCGGAACGAATCCTCGCCATGCTCGTCGACCGCCTTCTGGTACTGCTCCTCGCCGAGAAGCTCGTGCAGCTTGAGCGGGGTCAGGCCCGGCTCCATCACCACGTAGTTCTCGAAATAGAGCACGCGCTCGAGGTCCTTCAGCGTCATGTCCAGCAGCAGGCCGATGCGGCTGGGCAGCGACTTGAGGAACCAGATATGCGCGACCGGCGAGGCCAGCACGATGTGGCCCATGCGCTCGCGGCGCACCTTGGCGAGCGTCACCTCGACGCCGCATTTCTCGCAGACGATGCCGCGGTACTTCATCCGCTTGTACTTGCCGCACAGGCATTCGTAGTCCTTGATCGGACCGAAGATGCGCGCGCAGAACAGCCCGTCCCGCTCCGGCTTGAAGGTGCGGTAGTTGATCGTCTCCGGCTTCTTGATCTCGCCGTACGACCACGACCGGATGCGGTCGGGATTGGCGATCGAGATCTGGATCTGGTCGAAGGTCTGGGTGCCGGTGCCCTGACCGAAGATCTTCGTCAGCTCGTTCATCAACTCTTGCTCCCGCCTGCGGAGGAGTTCAGGCCAGCTCAGAAATTGCGGTTGGTCTGCTCGACATTGAGGCCGAGCGAGCGCAGTTCCTTCACCAACACGTTGAAGGATTCGGGCACGCCGGCCTCGAAGGTGTCGTCGCCGCGCACGATGGCCTCGTAGACCTTGGTGCGGCCCGACACGTCGTCGGACTTCACGGTCAGCATCTCCTGCAGCGTGTAGGCCGCGCCGTACGCTTCGAGCGCCCACACCTCCATCTCGCCGAAGCGCTGGCCGCCGAACTGCGCCTTGCCGCCCAGCGGCTGCTGGGTGACCAGCGAGTAGGGGCCGATGGAGCGGGCGTGGATCTTGTCGTCCACCAGGTGATGCAGCTTGAGCATGTAGATGTAGCCGACCGTGACCTGGCGGTCGAACGGCTCGCCGGTGCGTCCATCGATCAGGGTGACCTGACCGGAGCGGTTGAGGCCCGCCATCTCGAGCATGTCGACGATGTCGGACTCGCGCGCGCCGTCGAACACCGGCGAGCACATCGGCACGCCGCCGCGCAGGCTCTCGCCCAGCTCGACGACCTCCTCGTCGCCCAACTCGGCGACCTCGGCCTTGTAGGTCTTCTCGCCATAGACTTGGCCCAGCCGCGCGCGCAGCTTCTTGTTCTGCGCGGTGCCGCGCTTCACCTGGTCGACCAGCTCCGCGATCTGCCGGCCGAGATTGGCCGAAGCCCAGCCGAGATGGGTCTCCAGGATCTGCCCCACGTTCATGCGCGAGGGCACGCCAAGCGGGTTGAGCACGAGGTCGACCGGGGTGCCGTCCTCCAGATAGGGCATGTCCTCGACCGGAACGATGCGCGAGATCACGCCCTTGTTGCCGTGACGCCCGGCCACCTTGTCGCCCGGCTGGAGCTTGCGCTTCACCGCGACGAACACCTTGACCATCTTCATCACGCCGGGCGGCAGCTCGTCGCCGCGCTGCAGCTTCTCGACCTTGTCCTCGAAGCGCTTCTGCAGCCGCTCCACGCCTTCGTCGAAGGCGCGCTTGAGGGACTCGATGTCCGCCATCACCGCGTCGTCGCCGACCGCGATCGAGCGCCATTGCGAGGGCGTCAGCCCGTCGAGCACCTCGGCGGTGATCTTGGTCCGCGGTTTCACGCTCTTCGGCCCGTTGACCACCTTCTGGTTCACCAGCAACGCGCGCAGACGGGCATGGAACGAGCGCTCGAGGATGCTGCGTTCGTCGTCGCGGTCCTTGGCGAGCCGCTCGATCTCGGAGCGCTCGATGGCGAGCGCGCGCTCGTCCTTCTCCACGCCGCGGCGGGAGAACACGCGCACCTCGACGATGGTGCCCGACACGCCGGGCGGCAGCCGCAGCGAAGTGTCGCGCACGTCGGACGCCTTCTCGCCGAAGATGGCGCGCAGCAGCTTCTCCTCCGGCGTCATCGGCGACTCGCCCTTCGGCGTGACCTTGCCGACCAGGATGTCGCCGGGCTTCACCTCGGCGCCGATATAGACGATGCCGGCCTCGTCGAGGTTCTTCAGCGCCTCCTCGCCGACGTTCGGGATGTCGCGGGTGATCTCCTCCTGGCCGAGCTTGGTGTCGCGCGCCATCACCTCGAATTCCTCGATATGGATCGAGGTGAAGATGTCGTCGCGCACGATGCGCTCGGAAATCAGGATCGAATCCTCGAAGTTGTAGCCGTTCCACGGCATGAACGCGACCAGCACATTGTGGCCGAGCGCGAGTTCGCCCAGCTCGGTCGAGGGTCCGTCGGCGATGATGTCGCCGCGCTGCACCTCGTCGCCCACCTTCACCAGCGGACGCTGGGTGATGCAGGTGTTCTGGTTCGAGCGCTGGAACTTGAGCAGGTTGTAGATGTCCACGCCCGAGGCCGAGGCCGAGGTCTCCTCGGTCGCCCGGACCACGATGCGGGTGGCGTCGATCTGGTCGACCACGCCGGTGCGCCGCGCCGCGATCGCCGCGCCGGAATCGCGCGCCACCGCCTGCTCCATGCCGGTGCCGATCAGCGGCGCCTCGGTGCGGATCAGCGGCACCGCCTGGCGCTGCATGTTCGAGCCCATCAGCGCGCGGTTGGCGTCGTCGTTCTCCAGGAAGGGAATCAGCGCCGCGGCCACCGAGACCAGCTGCTTGGGCGAGACGTCGATGAAGTCGATCTCGCTGGGCGCGACCAGGACGAAGTCGCCGCCCCGCCGGCAGCTCACCACCTCCTCCTTGAAGCGGCCCTGCGGGTCGAGCTGCGCGTTGGCCTGGGCGATCGTGTAGCGCCCCTCGTCCATCGCGGAGAGATAGACCACCTGGTTGGTCACCTTGCCGCCGCCGACGCGCCGGTACGGACTCTCGATGAAGCCGTACTGGTTGACGCGCGCATAGGTGGCGAGCGAGTTGATCAGGCCGATATTCGGGCCCTCGGGCGTCTCGATCGGGCAGATGCGGCCGTAATGAGTCGGGTGCACGTCGCGCACCTCGAACCCGGCCCGCTCGCGGGTCAGCCCGCCCGGCCCGAGCGCCGAGAGGCGGCGCTTGTGGGTGATTTCGCTAAGCGGGTTGGTCTGATCCATGAACTGGCTCAGCTGCGACGAGCCGAAGAACTCGCGCACCGCCGCAGCCGCCGGCTTGGCGTTGATCAGGTCGTGCGGCATCTGGGTCTCGATATCGATCGAGCTCATGCGCTCGCGGATCGCCCGCTCCATGCGCAGCAGGCCGAGCCGGTACTGGTTCTCCATCAGCTCGCCGACCGAGCGGACGCGCCGGTTGCCGAGATGGTCGATGTCGTCGATCTCGCCCTTGCCGTCCTTCAGCCCGACCAGGACCTTGATGACGCCGATGATGTCCTCCTTGCGCAGCACCCGGATCGTGTCGGGCACGTCGGTGAGGCCCAGGCGCGAATTCATCTTGACGCGGCCGACCGCGGACAGGTCATAGCGCTCGGAATCGAAGAACAGGCCCTTGAACAGGGTCTCGGCCGTCTCCAGCGTCGGCGGCTCGCCCGGGCGCATGACGCGGTAGATGTCGATCAGCGCCTCCTCGCGCGAGGAGTTCTTGTCCACCGCGAGCGTGTTGCGGATGTAGGGACCGACGTTGATATGGTCGATCGCCAGCAGCGGCAGCTTGGCGACCTTGGCCTTCTCCAGCCCCTCCAGCAGGGCGAGCGAGACCTCGTCGCCGGCCTCGCAGAAAATCTCGCCGGTCTCCTCGTTGATCAGGTCCTGGGCGACATAGGCGCCGACCAGCTCCTCGGGCGCGACCACCACCTCGGTCACGCCCTCGTCCTGCAGGCGGCGGATGACGCGCGGATTCAGCTTCGATCCGGCCTCGACCACCCGCGCGCCGGTGCGGGCGTCGATCAGGTCGGAGTTCAGCTTCTGGCCCTTCATGCGCTCGGGATCGAAGCGGGTCGTCCAGCCCTTGGGCCCGCGCGCGTAGACCACCGTGCCGTAGAAGCTCGACAGGATCTCCTCGGCGGTCATTCCCTTGACCTGCGCGGGATCGAGCGGCTTGCCGCCGGCCTTGGCGCGCTTGGCCTGGGTCTCGGCGCCGTCGAGCGCGTACAGCAGCGTGGTGACCGGCAGCTTTCGCCGGCGGTCGATGCGAACATAGACCAGGTCCTTGGCGTCGAACTCGAAATCGAGCCAGGAACCGCGATAGGGTATGACGCGGGCAGCGAACAGATACTTGCCCGACGAGTGCGTCTTGCCCTTGTCGTGGTCGAAGAACACGCCCGGGCTGCGGTGCATCTGGCTGACGATGACCCGCTCGGTGCCGTTGATGACGAAGGTGCCGTTGGCCGTCATCAAGGGCATGTCGCCCATATAGACGTCCTGCTCCTTGATGTCGCGGATCGAACGCGCGCCGGTCTCCTCGTCGACATCCCACACCACCAGGCGCAGGGTCACCTTGAGCGGAGCGGCATAGGTCATGCCGCGCTGCTGGCATTCCTCGACATCGTATTTCGGCTGCTCGAGCTCGTATTTCACGAATTCGAGCGTGCCGCGCTCGGAGAAGTCGCGGATCGGGAAGACGGACTTGAATACCTCCTGCAAGCCGACATTGGTGCGCTGATCGGCGGGCACGCCCATCTGCAAGAAATAGTCGTAGGAGCTCTTCTGCACCTCGATCAGGTTCGGCATCGGCGCGATGGTCGGGATGCGCCCGAAATTGCGACGAACCCGCGTGCGACTCGTGTACGACTTGGTCATTGCCGCTCCTTAGCTCCGCGGGACGCCCGGGCCGGCCGCCCCACCCCATCGACAAACGCGGCGATCGGCCCGTTAGGGGCCTTTCGCGAACGCACAAAAGCCGGTTCAGGCGGCGAGGATGCCCTCGCCGCCCGCCGACCCATACGGCGACGGAGCGCCGCTATTTAACCTCAACCTTTGCCCCGGCGTCTTCGAGCATCTTCTTGATCTTAGCCGCCTCGTCCTTGTTGACCCCTTCCTTGACCGGCTTCGGGGCGCCTTCGACCAGGTCCTTGGCCTCCTTCAGCCCAAGACCGGTGATCGCCCGCACCTCCTTGATGACATTGATCTTTTTCTCGCCGGCTTCGGCCAGAACGATGGTAAATTCGGTCTTCTCCTCGGCCGGGGCGGCGGATGCCGCCCCGCCGCCGCCCGCGACGGCCACCGCCACCGGCGCGGCCGCCGAAACACCCCACTTTTCCTCAAGCAACCGGCTCAATTCCGCGGCTTCGATCACGGTGAGCGCGGAAAGCTGGTCCACCAGTTTGGCTAGATCGGCCATGTCAGCATACTCCAGATAGGCTTGATTTCGGGAAATGGAAGTCCGGGATCACGCGGTTCCGTCCTTGCGCGCATGGGCGGCCACGACCCGGGCGATTTGGCCGCCCGGAGCCTTGAGGACGCTGGCGATGCGCGTGGCGGGGGATTGGATCATGCCCAGCAGCTTGGCGCGCAGCTCGGCGAGCGACGGAAGCGACGCCAGGGACTTGACCCCTTCCGCGTCGAGCACGTTGCCGCCCAGGGCCGCGCCCAGGATGACCAGCTTGGCATTGACCTTGGCGAAGTCGACGACGACACGGGCGGCCGCCACCGGGTCCCGCGAATAGGCGATCGCGGTAGGTCCGGTGAACAGCTTGCCCAGGCCCTCGAACTTCGTTCCCGCCAGGGCGAGACGCGTGAGCCGGTTCTTGGTGACCCGGAAGCCGGCCCCGGCGCCGCGCGAGCGGCGGCGCAAGTCGGTCGTCTCGGCCACCGTCAACCCCTGATTGTGGGTGACGATGACCAGCTCGGCCTCGCGCAGCGTCCCGTTCAGCGTCTTGACCAGCTCGGATTTTGCCGTGCGGTCCACGTTGGTCTCCACTCCTTGCGCCTGCGGACTCGCGCCCGCCGACGACCACGCTTGGTTCCCCAAGCCGGACCCGGGGTCCGGTTCGGCGAACCGGTTGCCCTGTCCCAGAAATCAAGCCTCGGCCCTCCCATCGCACGGGTTTGGGCCCGGTCTTGCCTCTGTCTGCGCGGGCGGTCGCCCTTCAAGCCGGCGCTCGCGCGCCGGCACCCGCGGTCTCGGACAGGTAGTCCCCGTCCCGCCGCCTCGCGGCTGCGGGAACGGGAATTCGCTCTAACTCCCTTGCGTCGTGATCGACGTATCCAGCTTCACGCCCGGCCCCATCGTGGAGCTGAGCGAAATCTTCTGCAGATAGGTGCCCTTGGCGCCCGATGGCTTGGCCTTGACGATGGCGTCGATGAAGGCGCGCACGTTTTCGACGAGCTGTTGCTCGGAAAAGCTCGCCTTGCCGACGCCGGCATGGATCATGCCTTCCTTCTTGGCGTGGAACTGGACTTGGCCGCCCTTCGCCGACCGGACCGCCTCGGCCACGTTCATCGTCACCGTGCCGAGCTTCGGATTCGGCATCAGTCCGCGCGGGCCGAGCACCTTACCCAGCCGCCCGACCAGGCCCATCATGTCGGGCGTGGCGACGCAGCGGTCGAACTCGATCTTGCCCGCCTGAACCTCCGCCGCGAGATCGTCGGCGCCGACCAGGTCCGCGCCAGCCGCCTTGGCCTCGTCGGCCTTGGCGCCCTTGGCGAACACGGCGACGCGCACCTTCTTGCCGGTGCCGTTGGGCAGGTCGACCACACCGCGGACGCCCTGGTCCGCCTGGCGCGGGTCGATGCCGAGCCGCATCGCGATCTCGATGGTCTCGTCGAACTTCGCGTTGGCCGTCTTCTTGATGATGCCGACCGCCTCGGCGAGCGGATAGAATTTGTCGCGGTCGATGCCCACGTAGGAGGCGCGCAGTCGCTTGCCGCCGGCCATGGCCCTACTCCACCACCTGGATGCCCATGGAGCGCGCGGAACCGACCAGCATGCGGGTCGCGCCGTCCAGGTCATTCGCGTTCAGGTCCTGCATCTTCTTCTGCGCGATCTCGCGGATCTGGGCCATGGTGACCTTGCCGGCCGCCTCCTTGCCCGGCTCCTTGGCGCCCTTTTCCAGCCCGGCCGCCTTCTTCAGGAAGTAGGACACCGGCGGCGTGCGGGTGACGAAGGTGAAGCTGCGGTCCGCATAGCAGGTGATGGTGACCGGAATCGGCATTCCGGGCTCCAGATTCTGCGTCTGCGCGTTGAACGACTTGCAGAACTCCATGATGTTGAGTCCGCGCTGGCCGAGCGCGGGACCGATCGGCGGCGACGGATTCGCCTTGCCGGCCGGCACCTGAAGCTTGATGTAGCCCGCTATCTTCTTCGCCATGACCTCACCTCGGTCTTGCCTTCCGGGTCGGCGGTGCGGCCCTGGCTGGCCTCCCGCCACTGCTTCCGCGCCGGCGCAGGCCGGCGTGGGTTGTCACACGTTCAAATCTTCTCGACCTGCGAATATTCCAGATCGACCGGGGTCGAGCGGCCGAAGATCGACACGGCCACCTTGAGCCGGGCCTTCTCCTCGTCCACCTCCTCCACCATCCCGTTGAAGGAGGTGAAGGGCCCGTCGCACACGCGCACCTGCTCGCCGACCTCGAAGGTGATCGACGGCTTGGGCCGCTCGATCCCCTCCTGCACCTGGCGGCGGATGCGGTCCGCCTCGGCCTCGCTGATCGGCGTCGGGCGGCCCTTGCCGCCCAGGAAGCCGGTCACCTTCGGCGTGTTCTTGACCAGGTGCCAGGTCTCGTCGTTCAGATCCATCCGCACCAGCACGTAGCCCGGGAAGAACTTGCGCTCGGTGTTCACCTTCGCGCCGCGCCGCATCTCGACCACTTCCTCGACCGGAACCAGCACCTGATCGAAGCGCTCGGCCAGGCCCTTCTGCTCCGCCTGCTCGCGGATCGACTGCGCGACCTTCTTCTCGAAGCCCGAATAGACGTGAACGACGTACCACTGCAGCGCCATCTAAGCTCAGACCCCAAGCCCGAAAATCATCCGCACCGCCCAGGAGAAGAACTGGTCGACCAGCAGGAAGAACACCGACGCCAGCACCACCATCAGCAGCACCATCCCGGTGGAAATCCCGGTTTCGCGCCGCGACGGCCAGGTGACCTTCGCCACTTCCTGCCGAACCTGGCGGAAAAACTGGATGGGTTCGATTTTGGCCATGATGGTTCAACGCGGCGTCGCGCCCGGCAACGCGTCTCCTGTGTCCGGTGGCAGGAGTGGAGGGGCTCGAACCCCCAACCCCCGGTTTTGGAGACCGGTGCTCTACCAGTTGAGCTACACTCCTAGAACGGGGCGGCGAAACCGCGTCTTATATACTCACTCGATGATGGATGCAACCACGCCGGCGCCGACGGT
>JASHSH010000091.1 GCA_030040955.1 Rhodospirillales bacterium | reverse complement strand
GCCGCCTCGTCGAGCGTGGGCCAGTCGAGCGCGGCCGGGCGGTAGGGATTGTGGGTGTCGAGCAGCATGCGGCAGAACAGGCGCTTGTGCGCCTCCGAGCCGACGGCGACGCCGCCGGGCTCGGGCCCCAGCCAGTTGCGCATGGCGCGGTCGGCGGCTTCCAGCGCCGCGGCGTCGGTCATCCTGCTGCTCCGGTTCGCGCGGCCAAGATAGCCCGCCGCGCCCAGCCTGTCAGGGGGAGGGGCGGGGTTACGCAGCCATTTTGGCGGCGCGGTCGAGTTCGCGGAAGACGCCGCGGAAGTCGCCCCCTTGCGCGCTTGTATCCGTTTAGATACAGTCACCCGTGCTCACCTTCGTTCGCCACGCGACGTTCGACGAATGGCTGCGCGGACTCAGGGACGCCAAGGCGAAGGCGCGCATCCTGGCCCGCATTGCGTCGGCCGCGCATGGCAATTTCGGCGACTGCAAGCTGGTCGGCCAGGGCGTGAGCGAGATGCGCGTGCATGTCGGGCCCGGATACCGGGTCTACTTCGCGCGGCGGGCCAAGCTGGTTTACGTATTGTTGTGCGGCGGCGACAAGTCCACGCAGGACCGCGACATCGAGCGGGCGAAGCTTCTGGCGCGGGAGATGGAGAGAGAGGGCATATGACCAAGTTCGCGCCGTTCGACGCGGCCGATTATCTCGGCGACAGGAAGGTGGCCGCCGAATATCTGGCGGCGTGCCTGGAGGACGAGAACCCGGCCGTGTTTCTGTCCGCCCTCGCTGACGTGGCGAAAGCCAGCGGAATGGCGGAGGTGGCCCGCGGCGCCGGGCTGGGCCGGGAAAGCCTTTACAAGGCGCTGGCCCCGGGCGCGCATCCTCGCCACGAGACCATCATGAAGGTGCTGCGCGCCCTCGGGTTCGCCATTGTCGTCGCGCCGAAGAAGAACATTTCCTCGCGCCGGAAGCGGACACGTGGCGAGCCGGCGGGCGGAAAGGTCGCGCGCCCGGCGGCGGAATGATCGAACGGCGGCGCGGCCACGGTTAGAGTGTTATTCGAGACGGTTTCCATAGGAGGCAGAGTCCAGCCATGGCCAAGATGGGGAAATGGCGCAAATCGCCGCCCGAGCTGATCGCGCTGTTCGAGGCCGCGATGCCGGGCCCGCCCGCCGAGCCGCGCAAGATGTTCGGCTATCCGGTGGGCTTCGTGAACGGGCACATGTTCATGGGCCTGTTCCAGGAGGAAATGAATTTGCGCCTGGGCGAGGCCGACCGCGCGGCGTTGCTCGCGCTGCCGGGCGCGCATCCGTTCGAGCCGATGGCCGGCCATGTGATGCGCGAATACGCGGTGGTGCCGCCAAGCCTGCTCGCCGACCGCGCGGCGCTGGCGAAGTGGATCGCCAAGGCGCTTGCCTATGCCGCCGCCCTGCCGCCGAAGAAGAAAAAGGGAGCGAAGGTGGCGAAGGCAAAAGCGAAGGCGGCCAAGCCGGCGAAGAAGCCGGCCATCGGGGCCTCGACAAAGAAGCCCGCGAAGACGCGTCGGCGGACTCAAAATCGCGCTTCGTAGTCCAGGGAAATCCTGGTCAGGATCGCTCCATACTCCAACTCGGCCTGCTTCGCGTCGACCCAGGAGAAGGGAAAGGGCGGCTCGTTGGTCGCCTTGAAGCGCAGGACCAGGAAATGATCGAACTTCGCCTGGACATCTTGCCGCAGTAGCTGCTCGGTCCGTTCGGCTTCCTGCCCGGGATGCCGATAGCCTCCCGAGCCGTCCGTGGTCCACCGCTTCTCGCCTTCAAACGAGGTATATCGCTCCGCCGAGTTGATGCCGACGACCGCGACGCTGATGGCCGAAGCGCCGCCCTTGCGGAAATGCGTCGCCTGGTCCGCCAGCACGGTCATCACGCGGCCGATCTGCTTGCCCATCGCCTTGGCGAAGATCTTCACCTCGGCGCCGATCTCCACGGTGGCGATAGGGCCGCGCGCGACGGTCCAGCCTTCGTCCCGCCGCGCGACGGCGCGCGGCACCAGCTCGCCGAATGTCCCATCGCCGCGCCGCGCCTTGATCCCCACGCTGCCGTTGAGCGGGTTGATCACGCGGCTGCCCGCCTCGATCCGCGCGCGCAGTTTGGCGGACCGGTTCAGCGTGTAAAGGTCCTCGTAGAGCTCCTGCGCGACGAGATCGCCCAGCTTGGAACTGCGATGCAAATAGACCTTGCCCTCGAACAGGCCGCGAAAGCGGTCGAGCAGGCGAAATTCCATTCAGACCGCGCGGCGCGCGATCGGCGGGGAAACCGGGTCGAGGCGGGTGACGACCAGCCTGGCGCCGAGCTTTCCCTGGCGCAGCCGGTCATCGATGATCGAAATGTAACTCGGCTCGATCTCGATGCTGATCGAGTTGCGGCCGGTCTCCATCGCCGCGACCGCCGTGGTGCCGGTGCCAGCGAACGGATCGAGCACCGTGTCGCCGGCGAAGCTGAACATGCGGATCAGCCGGCGCGGGACCTCGACCGGGAACGGCGCCGGATGGTCCTTGCGGATCTGCCCCGTCACGTCGGACCAGACCGGGGAAAACCAGTGCGCATAATCGTCGGTCGAGATGCGGCTGCGCTCCTCCATCTCGCGCGTCGGCTTGCGATAGCCGCCCGGCTTGCGCAGAAACAGGATGTGCTCGATGTCGTTCTTAACGATGCCGTTCGGCAGGTTCGGCTTGCCGAGGAAGCGCGACGAGCGCGACGCCTCCAGCTTGATGTTGGCGACCTTCAGCCAGCGGATCGGCGTCAGCACGTCGAAGCCGATCCGGCGCGCGCGCACCTGGATGTCGGCGGAAAGCGGCAGCACGTGATGCCTCCCCGCCTGGCGGCGCGACAGGCAGACATCGCCGACCACGACGCAGGCCCGTCCCCCCGGCACCAGCACGCGGAGGCATTCCGCCCATACCCGGTCGAGCTCGTCGAGGAACAGATCATAGGCCTGCACGTTGCCGAGCTGCTGCGCGTGCTTGGGATACTCCTTCAGCGCGCCATATGGCGGCGAAGTGACGACGAGATGCACGGAATTGCTCGCGACCGAAGTCAGATCGCGCGCATCGCCCTCCCGCACGCTATGCTCGGTGATCGCCATGCCGGGCTCCCGAAGGCTTTGCGCATCGTACAACGATCGGTCGGCTGCACCAACCGCCGCCTCACCCCGCCAGCCCCGCCCGGCCGGGCATCAGGCGGCGGTAGGTGAGCGCCTCGGCGACGTGGATGCGGCGCACGCCCTCGGCCGCGTCGAGATCGGCGAGCGTGCGCGCCACCCGCAGCACGCGGTGATAGCCGCGCGCCGAGAGGCGCATCCGCGTCGCCGCCTCGGTGAGCAGGGCGCGGCCCTCGGCGTCCGGCGCGGCCACCCGTTCGAGCAGCTCGCCGTCGGCTTCGGCATTCGTCCGCACCGGCCGTTCGGGCGCGAGCTGGGCGTAGCGCTCGCGCTGGCGGGTGCGCGCCGCGGCGACGCGCGCGGCGATCTCGGCCGAGCCCTCGGCCGGGGGCGGCAGCGACAAATCCGCCGGGTTCACCGCCGGCACCTCGACATGGAGATCGATGCGGTCGAACAGCGGGCCCGAGATGCGCGTCTGATACTCGGCGCCGCATTTCGGCGCCCGCGTGCAGGCCAGGCCCGGATCGCCGAGATAGCCGCACTTGCACGGATTCATCGCCGCCACCAGCTGCACCCGCGCCGGGTAGGTGACATGCGCGTTGGCGCGCGCGACCGAGGTGCGGCCGGTCTCCAGGGGCTGGCGCAGCGCCTCGAGCGCGGCGCGCTGGAACTCGGGCAGCTCGTCGAGGAACAGCACGCCGCCATGCGCGAGCGAGACCTCGCCCGGCCGCGCGCGCATCCCGCCGCCGACGAGCGCCGGCACCGAGGCCGAATGATGCGGATCGCGGAACGGCCGCCGGGTGAGCAGGCGGCCCTGGTCGAGCGTGCCGGCCAGGCTGTGGATCATGCTCACCTCGAGCGACTCGGCGGCGCCGAGCGGCGGCAGCAGCGCGGGCAGGCGTTGGGCGAGCATCGACTTGCCCGCGCCGGGCGGGCCGATCATCAGCAGATTGTGTCCGCCGGCGGCGGCCACTTCGAGCGCCCGCTTGGCCCCCTCCTGGCCCTTGATGTCCTTGAGATCGAGCGGGCTCGCCTCCGCCTCCGCCATCTCGGGCAGCGGCTTGCCGAGCAGCTGGGTTCCCTTGAAATGGTTGATCAGCGCGAGCAGCGTGGCCGGCGCCAGCACCGCGATGCCCGCCCAGGCCGCCTCGCCGCCCTGCGCGCCGGGACAGATCAGCCCGCGCGAGCGCTCCGCCGCCGCCATCGCCGCCGGCAGCACGCCCGCCACCGGCGCGAGTCCGCCATCGAGCCCGAGCTCACCTAGCGCCATGAACTCGGCGATGTCCTCGCCCGGGAGGATGCCCATGGCGACGAGGAGGGCCATCGCGATCGGCAGATCGAAATGGCTGCCCTCCTTAAGCACGTCGGCGGGCGCGAGATTGATGGTGATGCGCTTGGGCGGCAGCGCGAGGCCGAGCGCGTTGAGCGCGGCGCGCACCCGCTCGCGGCTTTCGCCCACGCCGCGGTCGGGCAGGCCGACCAGGGTGAAGGCGGGCAGCCCCGCCGCCATCTGCGCCTGCACCTCGATGGGCAGGACCTCGATGCCCTGGAAGGCGACGGTGCCGACGCGCGCGATCATGCAACCGATGATACCGGCGCAACCGAGGGTCGGCCAGCGCGGCGGCCGCTGGGCACCGCCTCAGTTTGCCTCCCCCTTCGAGACATTTTTCGCCTCATCCCGAGCCGACGCGGAGCGTCAAGTCGAAGGAGAGGCGAAAAATCCTAAAGGCGCGAGGCAAACCGGGTCGCGGATTGCCGCCGCCGGGGTCTGCATGACGCGGCCAACGCGTCCGCGTTGGCCCCGCTCAAGCGCCGCGCGGGCTTGTCGCCGATTCCATCGAGGCGGGATCGGCTCTAGCGGATATTCGAGAGCGCGCGGCGCAGATACTGCGCCACCGCGGGGAAGCCCAGCCGCTCGGCCTCGTCGCGCAGATATTTGAGCGCGATCAGCAGCCCCTCGCGCCGGGACGACGCCGCATCGAACGCCTGCGCACCCGTACGCACGCACGATCCTCCATGGAAAGCTCCTGGCGAATCCTGCCATGGCGCGCGGCCGGCGCGGCCCTCGGAGAATTCCCAGGGGCGGAACCTCTTAGCAACTCACCCGAAAATGGTATACTCGCAGGAATAGTCGTTCCGGGGCGCGACCGTTCGAGCGTGGGGTATCGCATGGACGGCGACGGCAATCAGGCGCTGATTTCGTTTCTCGACCGCCTGCACGCGGCGGGCGATCCGGACGCGTTGCGGGGCGTGTTCCAGGATGCCGTCTCGGCCTTCGGCTTCAAATATTTCGCCTATCACATCGTGCGCATCAGCGGGGTGGGCAACCGGCTGCCCTATCTGATCTCCAACTACCCCGACGAGTGGGTCAGCCACTATTTCGCCGAGGGCTATCAGCACGCCGATCCGGTGCTCGACGAGCTGCCCAACCGCAAGGTGCCGTTCCGCTGGTCCGAGGTGACGCCGCCGGAGACGCTGACGGCGAAGCAGAAGCGGCTGTTCGACGAGGCGACCGATGCCGGCGTGCGCGACGGGATGACCATCCCGCTGCACGGGCGCACCAACTTCGCCACCGTGAGCCTGGTGCCCGGCGGCACCGCGGCCGAGGTGGCGCAGAACTACCGCGTCTACGGCAATCTGATCCACCTGATGGCGCTCTATTACCACGCGCACGCGGCCAGCATCCTGCTCGACCGCGCGCTGAGCACGCCGCGGCAGAAGTCGCTGCTGTCGCCGCGCGAGCGCGAGGTGCTGCAATGGACCGCGCAGGGCAAGACCTCGTGGGACATCTCGACCATCCTCGGCATCTCGGAGAAGGGGGTCGAGTTCCACCTCGACAGCGTCAAGCGCAAGCTCCAGGTGGTGAACCGCACGCACGCGGTGGTGAAGGCCGTGATGCTCGGCCTCATTCACATCGACTGACTCCTGCCCGAGGCGGCCAACGCGTCCGCGTTGGCCCCGCTCAAGCGCCGCGCGGGCTAGTCGCCGTCTCCGCTGGCGCGGAACCGGCTCCATCCTCGGAATAATCCCAGGGGATTTTCGCCAGCGTCACGGCGCGCGCTCCGCTTGCTCTACTTCCGGCTGCAACCGGCCGGGAGAGCGGCGATGCTGGACGTCATCACCGGAGCGAACGCGCCCTTTCATTCCGACATCCTGCTGTCCTTCGGCGAGCTGCGCTACGAGACCTTCGTGCGCCACCTCGGCTGGAAGCTCGATTGCGCGGAAGGCAACGAGCGCGACCAGTTCGACACGCCCGCCGCGGTCTATCTCACCATCCGCAACTCGCGCGGCGCGGTGATCGCCGGCGCGCGGCTGCTCGATTCGCTGGGTCCCAACCTGCTGTGCGACGTGTTCCCGCAACTTCTGGAGGGCGCGGCGCCGGTGGGGCCGCGCATCTACGACATCACGCGCTTCGCCGTCGATCCGCGCCGCGAGCGGCTGGAGGGGCGCGCCAACGTGTGCCAGGAGCTGCTCTGCGGGCTGATGGAGTTCGGCGTCGGCATCGGCGCGCCCCATTTCATCTCGGTCTCCGACATCCGCATCGAGCCGATCCTGCGCCGCGCCGGCTGGCGCATCCACCGGCTCGGCGGCGTGGCCGAGATGGACGGCACCGGCGTGGTCGGGCTTCGCCACGAGGTCTCGGCCGAGGTGCTGGCCAATTGCAGGCAGCGCACGGGATTCGCGCACGCGCTCCTGCGCAACCCGGACAGGGAGGCGGCGTGATGGACAATGTGATTCCGTTCGAGCTGAACCAGGAGACGGTGCGCGCGCTGGCCGACGAGCGCGACCGCGCCTCGACCAGCCTGATGGCGGCACTGCACTATTTGGAGCGCGAGGCGCAGGTGCTGCAACTGGCCGAGGTGGCCCATCTGCTTGCTTGCGCGCGCATCGCGCTCGACGACGCGACCGCCAGCACGGCGGCGCCGCAGGCCAAGGCGGGAACGACTCCGGCCGAGCCGAGGAAGACCGGCGACGTAGCGTAGGA
>JASHSH010000090.1 GCA_030040955.1 Rhodospirillales bacterium | reverse complement strand
CAACGACCGTCGCTATCGCGTGCCGCTGCGCGACAAGGTGATCGCGCTCAAGGACGTGCGCGCCGAGGTCGAGCTGGGGTTCGACCGCAAGCTGGGCTACCAGGAGGCGCAGCGTTGCCTGAACTGCGACGTGCAGACGGTGTTCTCCGCCTCGCTGTGCATCGAATGCGACGCCTGCGCCGATATCTGCCCGGTGGACTGCATCACCTTCACCCCCAACGGCAGTGAATCGGATCTGCGCGGACGGCTCAACGCGCCGGCGACCAACCTCGCCCAGGACATCTACGTCTCCGCGCCGCTGAAGACCGGCCGCATCCTGGCCAAGGACGAGGATGTGTGCCTGCATTGCGGCCTGTGCGCGGAGCGCTGCCCGACCGGCGCCTGGGACATGCAGAAGTTCCTTCTCGAGATGATGATTGCCGGACCCGCATGCCGCAGCCAATAACCTCGATCAACGACTTCGTCGTCAAATTCGCCAACGTCAACGGTTCCGGCTCGGCGAGCGCGAATCAGCTGTTCGCCAAGTCGATCCTGCGCATGGGAATCCCGGTTGCGCCGCGCAACATCTTCCCCTCCAACATCCAGGGCCTGCCGACCTGGTACGAGGTGCGCGTCTCCGAGGCCGGACATATCGGCCGGCGCGGCGGGGTCGATCTGATGGTGGCGATGAACCCGCAGACCTGGGCGCAGGACGTTGCTTCGATCGATGCGGGCGGCTACCTGTTCTACGACTCGACCAAGCCGATGCCGCCGTCGCGCTTCCGCGACGACATCCAGGTGATCGGCATGCCGCTCACCGAGATCTGTAACGCCGCCTACTCCGACGCCCGTCAGCGCCAGTTGTTCAAGAACATCATCTATGTCGGCGCGCTGTCCGCCCTGATCGACCTCGACCCGGCCGCGGTCGAGACGCTGATCGGCGAGCAGTTCAAGGGCAAGGACAAGCTGATCCAGCCCAACATTCAGGCGCTGCACATGGGCCGCGACTACGCGCTCGCTCATCTCGGCCACCCGGTCGGTCTCAAGCTGCGGCGCGCCGATGCGGTGGGGAACCGCATCTTCATCGAGGGCAACAACGCTGCCGCGCTCGGCGCCGTCTACGGCGGCGCGACCATCGCGGCTTGGTACCCGATCACGCCCTCGACCGGGCTGGCGGAGGCCTTCGCCCGGCATTGCCGCCGCTTCCGTACCGATCCGGCGACCGGCAAGGCGCGCTACGCCATCATCCAGGGCGAGGACGAGCTGGCCTCGATTGGCATCGTCGTCGGCGCGGCCTGGAACGGGGCGCGCGCCTTCACCACCACCTCGGGCCCCGGCATCTCGCTGATGCAGGAATTTCTCGGCCTCGCCTATTTCGCCGAGATTCCGGCCGTCTTGTTCGACGTGCAGCGCGGCGGCCCCTCGACCGGAATGCCGACCCGCACCCAGCAGGCCGACATCCTGTCCTGCGCCTACGCCTCGCACGGCGACACCAAGCACGTATTGCTGCTGCCGCGCGATCCGCATGAATGTTTCGAGATGGGCGCGCAGGCCTTCGATCTCGCCGACCGGCTCCAGACGCCCATCTTCGTCATGCTCGACCTCGACATCGGCATGAACGAGTCGCTGTGCGCGCCGCTCGCCTGGGACGATGCGCGCCGGCTCGACCGCGGCAAGGTGATGACGGCGGAGGAGCTGGAGGCGGGCAAGGATTTCGGCCGCTATCTCGACGTCGACGGCGACGGCATTCCTTACCGAACCTATCCGGGCACGCATCCCGAGCGGGGCAGCTTCTTCACGCGCGGCACCTCGAAAGACCGCTACGCCAAATACAGCGAAGATGGCGAGGTCTATGTCGACAACATGAAGCGGCTGCTGGCCAAGTTCGACACGGCGAAGAAGCTGGTGCCCGCGCCGGAGCGCCGCGACGCCGCCCAGCCGACGCGCGAAGGAGTCATCTATTTCGGCTCGACCGCGGCGGCGATGGACGAGGCGCTGGCGGATCTCGAGGAGCGCGGCGTGCATCTCGACACGTTGCGCCTGCGCGCGTTCCCCTTCGCCGACGAGGTGCTGCGCTTCATCGCCGGACACGAGCGGGTGTTCGTCGTCGAGCAGAACCGCGACGCCCAGATGCGCGCCCTCATCGTCAACGAGGTCGGCGTGGACCCGGCGAAGCTGGTGCCGATCCTGCACTTCGACGGAACGCCGATCACCGCCCGGTTCATCGCCGGGGAGATTTCGGCGCAGGTGCGTCCGCGCAATGTGGCGCCGCTGCGAGAGGTGGCCCGATGAGCTTCCTGCCCAAGCCCAAGCTGCACCACCCGCATCTGCCGACCAACGCGCTCGGCCTGACGCGGCGCGACTACGAGGGCGCGATCTCGACCTTGTGCGCGGGCTGCGGGCACGACTCGATCTCGGCCGCGATCATCCAGGCCTGCTTCGAGCTCGACCTTCCCCCGCACCGCATCGCCAAGCTCTCCGGCATCGGCTGCTCGTCGAAGACGCCGACCTATTTCCTGGGCTCGTCGCACGGGTTCAACAGCGTGCACGGGCGCATGCCCTCGGTGCTGACCGGAGCGAACCTCGCCAACCGCGAGCTGATCTATCTCGGCGTCTCGGGGGACGGCGACAGCGCCTCGATCGGACTGGGCCAGTTCGCCCACATCATCCGGCGCGGCGTGAACATGGTCTATATCGTCGAGAACAACGGGGTGTACGGGCTGACCAAGGGCCAGTTCTCGGCCACCGCCGACAAGGGCGCGAAGAGCAAGAAGGGCGCGGTCAACGGCGACGGCGCGATCGACCTGATCGGGCTGGCGCTCCAGTTGGGCGCGACCTATGTCGCGCGCAGCTTCTCGGGCGACAAGGCGCAGCTGGTGCCGCTGATCAAGGGCGCGATCCGCCACCACGGCGCCGCGTTCCTCGACGTGATCTCGCCCTGCGTCGCCTTCAACAACCATGAGGGCTCGACCAAGGGCTTCGACTATGTGCGGGCGCACAACGAGGCGGTGAACCGGCTCGACGTGATGACCCATCACGAGCCGATCGAGGCCGACTACGCGCCCGGCACGGTCGAGATCGTCACCCAGCATGACGGCTCGGTCCTGCGTTTGCGCAAGCTCGCCGCGCATTACGACCCGTCCGACCGTCTCCAGGCGATGTCCTATATCCAGCAGCGCCAGGCCGCCGGCGAGGTGGTGACCGGGCTGCTTTACGTCGATCCCGAGGCCGCCGATCTCCACGACGGGCTGAACACGGTCGACGCACCGTTCAACCGGCTCACCGACGCCGAGCTGGTGCCGGGCGCGGCCGCGCTCGCCAAGTTCAACGCGAGTTTGCGCTAGAGCCGATTCCGCTTTCGTGGAATCGGCGACAAGCCCGCGCGGCGCTTGAGCGAGGCCAACGCGGACGCGTTGGCCGCCTCATGCAGGCCTAGAGTTCCGCCCCGTCCTTCCGGCCGAAATGGGAACGTTTCCGTGAATTCCCTTGCCGGGGCCGCGCGGCCTCGGCTAGCGTTCCGCCAAGCGCCCCGGGAGCGTCCGGCAAGCGATGCCCCGCGCGGTTCGGGAGGCCGCGGACATGGCCGAAATTCCCTTTATCGACACGCACTTCCACCTGCACGACATGACCCGGCCGGAGCTGCGCTATTTCTGGCTCGAACCCGGCTGGATCCACCCGATGCTGGGGCCGATCCCGTCGATCCAGTCGCAGGCCTATCGCATCGAGGACTATATCGCCGAGATCCGCTTCGCCAACGTGCCCAAGGCGATCCATGTGCAGGCCGCGCTGGGCACGCCCGACCCGGTCGACGAGACGATCTGGCTCCAGGCGTTCGCCGACAAAACCGGCTATCCGCATGGCATCGTGGCCGAGTGCCACCTCGCCAAGCCCGACGCCGAATCGGTGCTCGCCCGCCACGCCCGGTACAAGAACGTGCGCGGCATCCGCGATTTCGGCGAGGGCGACTATCTGATGGACCCAGCCTGGCGGGCGGGCTTCAAGCTGCTCGCCAAATACAGGCTGGTGAGCTGCATCGACACGCGTGTCGAGCGGCTGGGCAGGTTGCTCGATCTCGCCAAGACCTATCCCGACGTCCTGATCTGTGTCGATCACTGCGCGCTGCCCGAGCGCCGCGATCCCGACTACCAGAAGGCCTGGCGCAAGGGCATCGGCGAACTGGCCCGCGCGCCGAATGTCTGGATGAAGATTTCCGGCCTCGGCATGGGCGACAATCGGTGGACGCTCGACAGCATCCGCCCCTATGTGCTCGGCAGCATCGAGGCGTTTTCGCCCCAGCGCGTGGTGTTCGGCACCAACTGGCCGGTCGATCGCATGTACAGCTCGTACACGGACGTGATCGACGCCTACGCGACCATCATCGGCGGCTTCACCGACGCCGAGCAGCGCGCGATGTTCGCCGGCAACGCGGAGCGTCTGTTCCGCATCTGAGGAGCGCACGACCATGGCCGACGGCGATTCGTCCCTGCCCGCCCTGACCGCGACGCGCGTCCACCATATCGGCATGAGCGTGGCGAGCCTGGATCGGGCGCTGGCGTTCTGGGAACCGTTCCTCGGCGCGAAGGCGCGCTGGCGCATGCTGCTCGAACGCCACTATCTCGGCCGCCATGTCGGCTATCCAGGGGTCAAGATCGACGCCGCCTTCGTCGATTTGCCCGGGGGCGCGATCCTGGAACTGCTCGACTACCGGGTCGAGGGCAAGCGGCAGGGCGACGAGGGCACCGCCAATCCCGGCAACGTGCATATCTGCATCAATGTCGAGGACACGCGCTCGGCCTGGAAACGGGCGGTGGCGCTGGGTGCCCGCGCCGTGGTGCCGGATGGACCGGTCGAGGTCGATGCCGGGCCGAACAAGGGTGCGGTGGTCGCGTACCTGCGCGTCCACGACGGAATCACGCTCGAACTCTACCAGCCCGCGCCCAAGGCGTAGGGGAGCCGGCAATGATCAAGAGGGTGAGCCTGGTGCGCCGCAAGCCGGGGATGACGCGCGAGACGTTCCTCGCCCACTGGATGGGACCGCACGCCGATATCGTGCGCCAGCTTCCGGGACTGCGCGGCCTCCGTTTCGGGATCGTCGAGCGCTGGTCGCCGGAGGAGGCCGCCTGGGACGGCGTGGGCGAGATCTGGTTCGACAGCATCGCCGACGCCGAGCGCGCGTTTCGCACCGAGCCCTATATCGGCATGCTGATCGAAGACCGTAAGAAGTTCATGGGCGAGGCGCAGTGGTGCTTCGTCGAGGAGCGCACCGCGGTCGCGCCGCCGCCGGCCTCCGTCAATACATGAGCCAGCCGCCGCTCACATTGATGGTCGCGCCCGTGATGTAGCTGGCGTGGTCCGAGGCCAGGAACACCACCGTTCCGGCGAGGTCCGACGGCGCGGCCATGTAGCCCAGCGGTATCTGCGAAACGTGGAAGGCGAGCTGCTCGTCGGTCAGCCCCGAGCGCAGCATGCTGGTGTCGGCCGCGCCGGGCGAGACCGCGTTCACGGTGATTTTGTCCTTGGCGTAGGTGCGGGCGAGGCCCCGGGTCAGCGACACGATTCCGCCCTTGGTCGCGGCATAGACCACCGAGCCGCCGAACCCGCCGCTCCACCATCCTTGCGAGGTGAAGTTGATGATGCGCCCACCGCGGCCCTGGGCGCGCAGCGCGCGGCCCGCCGCCCGGTTGAGGAAGAAGGTCGCTTTCAAGTTGACGTCGTGCTGGAAGTCCCAGTCCTCCTCGGTGACCTCGTCGAGATCGTTGCGCCGGATCAGCACGCCCGCGACATGGGCCAGTACGTCGAAACGGCCGAAGTGCTCGCGCACCCGATCGAGCAGCTCGGCCTGGCCCGGCAGGTCCCGGAGATCGAACGCCTCGGCCAGGTGCGGGCCGCCCGGTAGGGATTTGACCACCGCCTGCACCGATTCGGGCTTGATGT
>JASHSH010000089.1 GCA_030040955.1 Rhodospirillales bacterium | reverse complement strand
GCCCGCCGAAGCCGACCGCATGCGCGACCGCCGGCACTTCCGGCGCAGGCCGCGGCTGGCCGCGCGGATGCGCCCCGCCGTTGACCGGTTGCGCACGCGCCGGCTCGGCGCGCGGACGCTCGGTCCGCTGGGCGACGGAAGCCGGAGCGGCAGGGGAGGCGGGGGAGGCGGGCGAAGGCGCCGGCGCGGGTCGGTCGGAACGGCCCCGCTCTCCCCGGCGCGATCGCGAGCGCGAATGTGTGCGGCCGCGCTTGCCGGTCGGCTCTTCGTCGGCGGCGAGCTGCGTCTGCGGGATTCCCTCGAGCGTCATGCGCGGGATGTCGCGCCCGATCAGTTTGACGATGGCGGCGACGAACTTGCCGTCCTCGGGGGTGGCGATGGTGAAGGCGCGGCCCTCGCGCCCCGCCCTCCCGGTGCGCCCGATGCGGTGGACGTAGGCATCCGCGTGGTGGGGCACGTCGAAATTGAAGACGTGCGACAGATCGGTGATGTCGAGCCCGCGCGCGGCCACGTCGGAGCAGGCGAGCAGCCGGAACTCGCCACGCCGGAACCGCTCCAGCGTCTCCGTGCGCGCGGCCTGCGCCATGTCGCCGTGCAGCTGGAGCACGTCGAACCCGTGGCGCGACAGCGAGCGGTAGAGGATGTCGACATCGCGCTTGCGGTTGCAGAAGATCAGCGCGTTCTTCACGTCCTCGACGCGCAGCAGGTGGCGCAGCGTCTCGCGCTTGTCGATGGTCGCGCAGGTGACCAGGAAATCCTTCACCGCGGCCGCCGGCGAGGCGGGCGGGGCCACCGAGATCTGCTTCGGATTCATCAGGAACGCGTCGGCCAGGCGGCGGATCTCCGGCGGCATCGTCGCCGAGAAGAACAGCGTCTGGCGGATCCTGGGCAGCAGCCCGACGATGCGCTCGACATCGGGGATGAAGCCCATGTCGAGCATGCGGTCGGCCTCGTCGATCACCAGCAGCTTGCAGTCGCCCAGGATGATGCGGCCGCGCTCGAACAGGTCCAGCAGCCGGCCGGGCGTGGCGATCAACACGTCGACGCCGCGGTCGAGAGCCTTCTCCTGATCGCCGAAGGACTCGCCGCCGATCAACAGCGCCATGGTCAGGCGATGGTGGCGCCCGTATTTCTCGAAATTCTCCGCTACTTGCGCCGCGAGTTCGCGGGTGGGCTCGAGGATCAGGGAGCGCGGCATGCGCGCCTTGGCGCGTCCCGCCGCCAACATCTCGATCATCGGCAGCGTGAACGCGCCGGTCTTGCCGGTGCCGGTCTGCGCCACGCCGAGCACGTCCCGCCCGGTCAGGATGACGGGGATGGCCTGCGCCTGGATCGGCGTGGGAGTCACATAGCCCGCGTCCTCGATAGCCTGGAGGATGGCGGGGCTTAAGCCAAGTTGGTCGAACGACATGAAAACGACGGTCCGAAGCGGACGGCACCGGCGCGCGTCGGCACCTGAGCGCGGGTATTGCGAATTCGCGCGCGGATCATAGAGGGTCGGGGCGCGGAGTCAATTGCCGCGCCCGCGAATTCAGCCTGTGCGGGACTCTTTTCCGGTCCTCGTCAGCCGAGGCGGTTCCACCAGCCGCGGCGTGGCGGTCCGGCAGGCTCCTCCGGCTCGGGTGGCGGAGGCGGCGGCGCGGCAGGAGCCGGTTCCTTCGGCTCGGCCAGGGCCTGCGACGCGGCGCGGCCGCGGCGGGAGCGCCCGCCGCCGTTCGACCCCTCGTCGCCATCCGCGCCCGCCGTTGCGCTCGGCGCGGCGGGATCGGAATCCGGCCGGACGGGCCGAGCCTCCGGCTCTCTTTCGGATTGGTCGGATGCGGCCGGAGCCTCGCGCTCGACCGTCGGCTCGCCAGCCGATTCGAGATCGCCGCCTTGCGCCGAGGAGTTGGCGCCTGCGAAAGCGGGCATGTTGCCTTCGCGGCCGCGGTTGCGCCGCCGGCCGCCGCGCCGGCCGCGCCGGCGACGCTTGGTCTGGCCGTCCTCGCCGACGGGCTGCCCGCCCGAACCGCCCTCTTCGCGCGGCTCGGCTTCCGCCGGAGCCGCATGCTGGACCTGTTGGGGTGCGTTGCCGCCGAACTCGTCGCGCCGCCCGCCCCGACGCCGGCGCCGCCGGCGCCGCCTTCCACCGCCCTGTCCGTCGCCGCCCGGTCCCTCACCGCCCGGTGCCTCACTGTGAGGTCCGCGCCGCGCGTGGACGTGACGCTCGGCCTCCTCGCCGCGCGGCTCGGTCTCGGGACGCTCCTCGGCTTCCTCCTCGCCCTCGGCGCGGTCGCCCGGAATGCCGACCATGTGCACCGGATGGGCGTGCGCCGTCTCGGTCTCCACTTTCACGCGTTCGATGCGATGCGCCGGCGGCACCAGCTTGTCGTCGCCGGCCAGCAGCACGCGCATGCCGTAGCGGCTCTCGATCTCGATCAGCGCTGCGCGCTTCTGGTTGAGCACGTAGAGCGCGACCTGCGGATGGAGGGTGACGTGGATCTCCTTCGGATGATGGCGGATGCCTTCCTCCTCGATCGCGCGCAGCACGTGCACCGCCGAGGATTCGACCGAGCGCACCATGCCGGTGCCGCCGCAATGCGAGCAAGGCTGGAAGCTGCTCTCGATCAGGCTCGGGCGCAGCCGCTGGCGCGACAGTTCGAGCAGGCCGAAGGCGCTGATCTTGCCGAGCTGAATGCGGGCCCGGTCCGAGCGCATCGCGTCTTTCAGGCGGCGCTCGACCGAGTGGTTGTTGCGCGCGTCCTCCATGTCGATGAAGTCGATGACGATCAGGCCGGCGAGATCGCGCAGGCGCAGCTGGCGGGCGACCTCGTCGGCCGCCTCAAGGTTGGTCTTCAGCGCCGTTTCCTCGATGTGGCGCTCGCGGGTCGCGCGCCCCGAGTTCACGTCGATGGCGACCAGGGCCTCGGTCTGGTTGAACACCACATAGCCGCCCGACTTGAGCTGGACCACGGGGCCGTGCATCGCGTCGAGCTGACTCTCCACCTGGAAGCGGTGGAACAGCGGCACCGCCGGGTCCTTGAACAGCTGGACCTTCTTGGCGTGGCTCGGCGTGAGCATGCGCATGAAGTCCTTGGCCAGGCGGTAGCCCTCTTCGCCCTCGACCAGGATCTCGTCGATGTCGCGCGCATAGAGGTCGCGGATCGAGCGCTTGATCAGGTTCGCTTCCTCGTAGACCAGCGTCGGCGCGGTCGACTGCAAGGTGAGCTCGCGCACGCTGTCCCAAAGACGCAGCAGGTATTCGTAGTCGCGCTTGACTTCGGGCTTGGTGCGCTCCGACCCGGCGGTGCGGATGATCACCGCCATGCCGTCGGGAATCTCGAGATCGTTGACGATGGTCTTGAGGCGCTTGCGGTCGGTCGCGCTGGTGATCTTGCGTGATACCCCGCCGCCCCGCGCCGTGTTCGGCATCAGCACGCAATATCGGCCGGCGAGCGAAAGATAGGTGGTGAGCGCCGCGCCCTTGGTGCCGCGCTCCTCCTTGACCACCTGCACCAGCACCACCTGCCGGCGCTTGATGACCTCTTGGATCTTATAGTGACGCAGCGAGCGCGGGCGCCGCGGCGGCGCGGTCTCCTCGGGCTCGTCCTCGCCACCGGCCGACTCGGTCTCGGTCGCCGCGCCGACATCGGCCGCGGGCTCGACTGCGGCTTCGGCCGCGGCGGAAGCATCCTCCTCGCCGGAATCCGACGCCAATTCGGATTCCGCGCCGGCCTGCGAGTCGGATGCTGGCTCGCCCGCCGCCCCGGCGTCGGACTCGGATTCCGACAGGCTCTCGGGCTGCGCCTCGCCGGCGCTCTCGACCCCGCCGTTCGCGGGAACCTCGACGATGCCGGACGCCTCGTTCCCGGAGTCCGACTCGACGGCGTGGGCGGGCGCCTCGTCCCCGTCGCCGAAGTCGGCGGCGGCGACCACGCTGCTCGCCCGCATCACCTCGCGCTGGTCGGCGAGCAGGGCCTGCCGGTCGGCGACCGGTATCTGATAATAGTCGGGGTGGATCTCGTTGAAGGGAAGGAAGCCGTGGCGACCCCCGCCATATTCGACGAACGCCGCCTGCAGCGACGGTTCGACGCGAACGATCTTGGCGAGATAGATGTTGCCTTTGAGCTGCCTCTTGGTCGATGTCTCGACGTCAAATTCTTCGAGACGGGATCCGTCCAGCACGACCACGCGGGTCTCTTCCGCGTGCGTCGCGTCGATCAACATGCGCTTTACCATTAACTCCTAAGCTCCTAGACGCCGCGGCCGGCGCCGATGGCGCGGCCAGACGGTCGAGTTGGTCCGAAGCGCCGGGGGCGCCCGCGAATTCCCGGTTCTGCGTCGCGATGGCGAACATCTTGTGCATGGAGCTTGGGGAATCCCGGCGGGCGACACGCCCGGCCACGAAACTGTTGCGTGCGCCGCCGGACCGGGTTTCAGTCCCGTCCTTTTGCCGCACCGCGATGCATCGGCATCGCATCCACAACATAGCGATGGCTTGCCGTTCCCGCAATGATCTTGTGCGCGCCGGGACGCCCACACGTGCTAACTCCGTTCCGAATCAATGGGTTTTCCATTGAACTTGATGTTTCGTTGCGGCACAATCCGCGCCGGCTGCTGGATTGGGTGAATGATACGGCCGCGTCCGCCCTGGCTTTGCTGCGCCGCCTTCCTGATCGCGGGACTCGCCTGTAGCCTTGCCCGCGCCGCGACCGAGGAGGTGGCCGTTCTCGACGTGCGCGTGGCGCCGCACGATGACGGCACCACTCGCTTCGTGCTCGAACTTTCCAACACCTTGCCCTTCATCGCGACCGCGCGCGACGGCCAGGTGGTGATCGACACTTCGGCGCTCGACTGGCGATCGGGCGCGGCCGGGCTGGTCCGCCCGGTCGGTCTGGTCAACGGCTTCACCTACACCTCGCCCAAGCCCGGCGCCGGCCGCCTGGTGATCGAGATCGCGTCCGGCGCGACCTTGCAGAAAGCGTTCCTGATCCCGCCCGGGCTGGGTCCCGACGTGCGCCTAGTAATCGATCTTGCGCCGCCCTTCGCGCGCGAATCGCCTTCCGGCCCCCTGCCTCCGTCCCAGACCCAGGCGATGCCCGGCCCAGGCGACCCGCTCGGCGGCAATCCGCTCACCGGTCATGGGCGGCCGCCGGAACTGTCCCAGGCCGCGCTGATCGCGCCCCCGGCCTACGTGCCGCCGCCGCCTCAGGCACTGCCCGCCAGCCTCACGCCCGCGCAACGCCGCCGCGAGCTGGCCAAGCCGGTGGTGATGCTCGATCCCGGTCATGGCGGGGTCGATCCGGGCACCATCGGCCTGAGCGGCGAATACGAGAAGACCATCGTGCTCGCGCTCGCGCTCGCCGTGCGCGACAGGCTGGAGCACGACGGCAAGGTGCGCTGCCTGCTCACCCGTCAGGACGACACTTTCATCCCGCTGCCCGATCGGGTGGCGATCGCGCGCGCCAACCACGCCGACCTGTTCGTCTCGCTGCACGCCGATTCCGAGGCCGACCCGGACATCCGCGGCCTCTCGGTCTACACGCTGTCCAAGAACGCGTCCGACGCCGAGGCCGCCGCGCTCGCCGACAAGGAGAACAAGGCCGACCTGGTCGCAGGCCTCGACCTCAATAGTTCCTCCCCCGAGGTCACCAACATCCTGATCGACCTGGTCCAGCGCGAGACATTGAATCTGTCGGCGAGCTTCGCCGGCATGGTGATCGACGAGGTCGGGCACGAGACGCGCATCCTGTTGCAGAACACGCACCGCTTCGCCGGCTTCGCCGTCCTCAAGGCGCCGGACGTTCCGTCGGTGCTGATCGAGACCGGCTATCTGTCGAATCCGCAGGACGAGCAGCTGTTGCGCCGGCCGGAATATCGGGCGAAATTGGCGACCGCGCTGGCCCACGCCATCGAGGCGTATTTCGCCCGCACGCGCAACGCGACCCGGCCCTAGGGCGGGCGAGCCGCCGCATCGCCATATACCGGGAGCCGGTTCGGCCGCCGAGATGCTGAGATTTTTCGCCGTCCTGTTCAGCAGCCTGTTCCTGTTGGCCATTGTCGCGGCGGGGACGGCGCTCGCGCTCATCTTCCACTACGGCCAGGACCTGCCCGACTATCGCCAGCTTGCCCATTACGAGCCGCCGGTCACCACCCGCGTCTATGCCGGCGACGGCAGACTGATCGCCGAATACGCCGCCGAGAAGCGCAGCTACGTTCCCTACGCCGCCATCCCCAAGCGGGTGATCGATGCCTTCCTCGCCGCCGAGGACAAGAACTTCTTCAGCCATCCCGGCGTCGATCTGCTCGGCATCGCGCGCGCCGCCGTGATCGACCTGCGCAACCGCGGCCTGGGCGGCGACCGCCGACCGGTCGGCGCGTCCACCATCACGCAGCAGGTGGCGAAGAACTTCCTGCTCACCAACGAGGTGTCGATCGAGCGCAAGATCCGCGAGGCGATCCTCGCCTTCCGCATCGAGCGCGCGTTCAGCAAGGAGCACATCCTCGAGCTCTACCTGAACGAGATCTATCTCGGCGAGGGCTCTTACGGCGTGGCCGCCGCCGCGCTCAACTACTTCGACAAGGGGCTCGACGAGCTTTCCGTCGCCGAGGCCGCCTATCTCGGCGGGCTGCCCAAGGCGCCGAACAGCTACAACCCGCAGCGCTTTCCGCAGGCCGCCAAGGACCGGCGCGACTGGGTGATCGGCCGCATGCAGGAGGACGGGTTCATCTCGCCGGCCGAGGCGTCCGAGGCGCTCACCGAGCCGCTCGACATCCGCACCCGCTCGATCGCCGCTCCCGCCGAGGGGGGCGAGTATTTCGCCGAGGACATCCGCCGCGAGATCGCCGCCGACTATGGCGAGGACGCGCTCTATAAGGGCGGGCTGATCGTGCGCTCGACGCTCGATCCGGCGCTCCAGGCGATCGGCACGCGGACCCTGCGCGACGGGCTGATCGCCTATGACCGCCGCCACGGCTGGCGCGGCGCGGTGGCCCAGATCGAGCCGGCCGGCCAATGGCTGCCCCGCCTGCGGGCGATTCCGCCGGTGCCGGGGATCGAGCCCTGGCGGCTGGCCGTTGTGCTTTCACTCACCGAGAACTACGCGACCATCGGCCTGGACGACGGGCAGGTCGGCCGCATCCCGATGGGCGAGCTGCGTTGGGCGCGCCCGCCTCTTCCGGACCAGCATGTCGGGCCGCCGCCGGCGCGGCCCGCCGACGTGCTGCATCCGGGCGACGTGGTCGCGGTCGAGCAGGTGGCCAAGAGCGAGGACGGCAAGGAGCGCTACCCGGCCGACACTTACGCGCTGCGCCAGCTGCCGAAGGTCGAGGGCGCGCTGGTGGCGATGGATCCGCACACCGGGCGCGTGCTCGCCATGCAGGGCGGCTTCTCTTTCGCGCGCAGCCAGTTCAACCGCGCGACGCAGGCCAACCGCCAGCCCGGCTCATCGTTCAAGCCCTTCGTCTACATGGCCGCGCTCGATTCCGGCTTCACGCCTTCCTCGCTGATCCTCGACGGGCCGATCGAGCTCGACCAGGGACCGGGCTTGCCGAAATGGCGGCCGGTGAATTTCGAGAAGACCTATCTCGGCCCGGCGACGATCCGGATCGCGCTCGAACGCTCGCGCAACCTGATGACCGTGCGCATGGCGGCCACGCTGGGCATGGACAAGGTGGCGAGCTACGCCGAGCGCTTCGGCGTGGTCGACAAGCTGCCGCGCCTGCTGTCCATGGCGCTGGGCGCTGTCGACACGACACTGATGCGCATGACCGCGGCCTACGCGCAGATCGTCAACGGTGGCAAGAAGATCGCGCCCACCCTGATCGACCGCATCCAGGACCGCGACGGGCAGACGGTCTATCGGCACGACGACCGGCCCTGTGACGGTTGCCAGCAGACCTTCTACACCGACCAGGACATGCCCGACATCCCGGACACGCGCGAGCAGCTGGTCGATCCGATGACCGCCTATCAGATGGTGCACATTCTCGAGGGCGTGGTGCAGCGCGGCACCGGCCACGTCATCGCCGAGGTCGGCAAGCCGCTCGCCGGCAAGACCGGCACCTCCAACGATTCGAAGGACACTTGGTTCATCGGTTTCGCGCCCGATCTCGCGGTCGGCGTGTTCGTCGGCTTCGACGACGACACCACGCTCGGCGTCGACGTGCTCAAGGGCGGCGAGGAGGAGCAGGGCGCAACCACCGCCGCGCCGATCTTCCGCGACTTCATGGCCGCCGCGCTCGCCGACAGGCCGCCGACGCCTTTCCGCGTCGCGCCCGGCATCCGCTTCGTGCGGGTCGACGCGACCAGCGGTCGGCCCGCGCTGCCGGGCGACAAGAACGTGATCCAGGAGGCGTTCAAGCCGGGCACCGTGCCCACCGGCGGCGAGCAGACCGTGCTCGACAACGGCGCAGGCGTCGCTGGCATCAGCTACGGCGCGACCCCGGCCGACACGACCGGCGCCGCCCCGGTCGAGGAGGAAATCGCGCCCGATCAGCCGTCGGCGCCCGCGCCGGTGCCGGGCGTGGTTCCGACCGGTCCGCCGCCCGCC
>JASHSH010000088.1 GCA_030040955.1 Rhodospirillales bacterium | reverse complement strand
ATGGGCGATACCCATGTCGGCCTCCAGGCCCGCCTGATGAGCCAGGCCTTGCGCAAGCTTACCTCGACCGTGGCACGCTCGAAATGCATGGTGATCTTCATCAACCAGATCCGCATGAAGATCGGCGTGATGTTCGGCAATCCGGAGACCACGGCGGGCGGCAATGCGCTCAAGTTTTACGCCTCGGTGCGCCTGGAGATCCGCCGCATCGGCGCGATCAAGGAGCGCGACGAGGTGGTCGGCAACCAGACCCGCGTCAAGGTGGTGAAGAACAAGCTCGCGCCGCCCTTCAAGGTGGTCGAGTTCGACATCATGTACGGCGAGGGCGTGTCGAAGACGGGCGAGCTGATCGATCTCGGCGTCAAGGGCGGCGTGGTCGAGAAGTCCGGCGCCTGGTTCTCCTACAATTCGCAGCGCATCGGCCAGGGCCGCGAGAGCGCCAAGCAGTTCCTGCGCGACCACGCGGATGTGGCCGCCGCGATCGAGACCGCGATCCGCCAGAACGCGGGCATGATTTCGGACGTGCTCGCCGGCGCTCCGGGCGATCTCGACGGCGCCGCCGTCGAGGATTAGAGCCGATTCCGCCTTGGTGGAATCGGCGACAGGCCCGCGCGGCGTTTGAGCGAGGCCAACGCGGATGCGTTGGCCGCCTCGCGCGGACCTAGAGTCCGCTTCACCTCGGGGCAACAGACTCTAGGCGCCTCAGTACGCGACCTCCATCAGGCAGAGGCCGCCCGCGGGCGCGGTCGGGCCGCCCTTGGTGCGGTCGCGCGCCTCCAGCGCCTGGGCGAGGTCGGCCGCCGACCAGCGCCCCTCTCCCACCAGCTTCAGGCTGCCCACCATGTTGCGCACCTGGTGGTGCAGGAACGAGCGCGCATAGGCCGACACGCGCAGTTCGTCGCCGGCCGGCGTCACCGCGAATTCGTCGAGCGTCTTCACGGGGCTCGCCGCCTGGCAGTCGGCGGCGCGGAAGGTCGAGAAGTCGTGCCGGCCGACGAGCAGCCCGGCCGCTCCGGCCATCACCTCGCCGTCGAGCGGGTGCGGCACCCACCATACCCGGTCACGCTCGAGCACCGGGGGCGCGCGGCGATTGAGGATACGATACAGGTAGCGCCTCCCCACCGCCGAGAAGCGGGCGTGGAAATCCGCCGGCGCGGTCTCCGCCGACCGCACGGCGACGGCGAAGCAGCCGCCATCGTGCAGCCAGAAGTTCAGCCCGTCGCGCACGGCGTCGGCCGAAAGCTCCTTCGCCAAGTCCATATGGGCGACCTGGCCGAGCGCGTGCACGCCGGCATCGGTTCGCCCGGCCGCGACCGCCTCGACCGGATGGCCGGCCAGCCGCCCGGCCGCGGCTTCGAGAAAGGCCTGGACCGAAGGCCCGTTGTCCTGCCTCTGCCAGCCGACGAGGCCCGTCCCGTCGTACTCGACGACGAGCTTGAAACGGGTCACCGTCAGGCCAGGCGTTTGCCGGACGGGAGCGGGTGGCCGCGCAGGAACTCGGCGGCCGGCAGCGCGGACCGGCTTGCCCGCTGCAGCCGCAACAGGCGGAGATGTCCGCGTCCGCAGATCACCAGCAACCGGTCGTCGACCAGGGTGCCCGGCGCCTTGCCCACCTTGGGCGAGCCGTCCCAGTCCTCGAACCGGGCGGCGAGCACCTTGATCCGCTCGCCGTCCTTGCTGAACCAGGCGCCGGGCTCGGGCGCGAAGGCGCGCACCCGCAGCTCCAGCTCCTCGGCGGAGCGGTTCCAGTCGAGCCTTCCCTCGTCTTTGCCCAGCTTGGCGGCGTAGGTCACGCCGTCGCGCGACTGCGGCGCGGGCGCGATCTCGCCACGCTCGATTCCGGCGATCGCCCGCAACGCCAGCGCGGCGCCGAGCTGCGAGAGCTGGTTGCGCAAATCGCCGGCGTTGGTCTCGAACTCGATCGGCACCGCTTCGCGCAGCAGGATGGGGCCGGTGTCGATGCCCTCGTCGAGCCGGATGATGGTCACGCCGGTCTCGCGGTCGCCGGCCAGGATCGCGCGCGGGATCGGCGCGGCGCCCCGCCAGCGCGGCAGCAGGGAGGCATGGACGTTGATGCAGCCCTTCGCCGGCGCGTCCAGGATCGGCTTGGGCAGAATTTGGCCATAGGCGACCACCACCGCGAGGTCGGCGCCGAGCGCCTGGAACGCCGCCTGGTCGGCCGGCGTCTTCAGGCTGGCCGGCGTGGCGACGGCAAGGCCTTGGGCGAGCGCCGCCTGATGGACCGGCGAAATCTGGTCCTTCTGCCCGCGGCCGGCGGGCTTGGGCGGCCTCGTATAGACGCGCAGGATCTCGTGATTGGCCTGCCGCAGCGCGCCGAGCACCGGTACCGCGAATTCCGCGGTGCCCATGAAGACGACGCGCAGGCTCACGTCTCGACTTCCGCCGTCCGTCGCGCCTTGGCCAGCTTGCGCAGGATCATGTTGCGCTTGAGGCTGGTCAGATGGTCGATGAACAGGATGCCGTCGAGATGGTCCATCTCGTGCTGGACCACGGTGGCGAGCAGCCCGTCGAGCTCGCGCTCGCGGATTTCGCTCTCTTCGTCCAGATAGCGCACACGGACGCGCGCCGGCCGGGTGACCTCGGCATAGTGCTCCGGCACCGACAGGCAGCCTTCCTCGTAGCTGCGGTCGTCGTCGGAGACCCAGACCAGCTCGGGATCGGCCATGCGCAGCGGTTGGGGCGCCTCGCCCTCCTTGACCACGTCGACGACGAGCACGCGCTTGGCCACACCCACCTGCGGGGCCGAGAGACCGACGCCCGGGGCCGCGTACATGGTCTCCAGCAGGTCGTCCATCAGCTTGCGCGTGGCGCGGTCGACCTTGCCGACCGGGCGCGAACGCAGCTTCAGGCGCGGATCGGGGGCGACGATGATGGGAAGCAGGGCCATGGGCGCTCGATTCCGGGTTCCGCCGCTGAAATAAGCGGCGGCGCGGCATCGGTCAAGCGCCGCAGCGCGGGAATCGTGGGCGGTTGGACGCTTGCGGACCTCAGGAAACGGGCACGCGCAGATGCTCGGTTTGTCCGTTGGCGCCGGGAAAGTCGGCGAACAGCACCTTCACCAGGATCGGGAACACCGGATTGATGTCGTGCGAATCGCTTTCCTCGGCCGAACGGCCCTGGAACACCATCTTGGTCTTGCCGGCGTGCAACGCGGCCGCGTCGAGCAGGTCGACCTCGAGATAGTGCCCGTACATCGGATAGATGAACACGCGCTCGTTGGGAACGAATTGACCGTCCGGTCCCCAATACCAGGTGTACGGATTGACGTCCGGATTGCCGAACGTGTCGACCTCGGTGCGCACGCCGCTTCCGCCATAGCGGATATGCACGACCAGATCGGCTTGGCCGCCGTCTGGCGGGATCGCGTGCAGACCGCTGGCTTGCAGGGCGGTCGCCACTTGCTCGGCGAAATGTTGGAACTCGAGCGAGCCCACCTGCTCGCCGACGGGCGCGATGGTGAAGCTGTGCCCGGCGGCCAGCGCTTCCGGATCGTGATAGCGCGTCACCTCGGCGTCGATCAGCATCGGCCCGCATCCGCCGAGCAGAAGAAGCGCCACCGAAATTAAAATACGTTTCATGGATGTATTATAGCACGCCAAAGGCGGCGAAACTGTGACGGATCACAGCGCGCGGCGGGCGGCGAGCGCGGCGCCGATGGTTCCGTCGTCGAGATAGTCCAATTCGCCACCCATCGGGACGCCCTGGGCCAGCCCGGAGATCGCGACGCCGCGGCCCGCCAGGCGCTGCGCGATATAGTGGGCGGTGGTCTGACCCTCCACCGTCGCCGGCGTGGCCAGGATGATTTCGCGCGCGCCCGAGGAAGCGGCCCGCGCCAGCAGGCGTTCGATGCCGAGCTCGTCGGGCCCAACCCCGTCGAGCGCCGACAGGAGGCCGCCGAGGACATGGTATCGGCCGCGAAACGCGCCTGTCCGCTCCATCGCCCACAGCGAGGCAACGTTCTCGACCACGCAAATCTGCGCGCCGTCGCGGGCCTCGTCCGCGCAAATCGCGCACGGATCGGAACTGTCGATATTGCCGCACACCGAGCAGACGCGAACCGACTCGGCGGCCCGCGCCATCGCCTCCATCAGCGGATCGAACAGCGCGGCGCGGCGGCTGAACAGCGCAAGCACCGCGCGGCGCGCCGAGCGCGGTCCCAGCCCGGGCAGGCGGGCAAGCAGCTGGATCAGGCGCTCGATCTCGGAACCGGCCATCAGAAAGGCAGCTTGAGGCCGGGCGGCAGGTCGATCCCGCCGGTAAGCCTCCGCATCTCCTCCTGCATCGTGGCTTCGACCTTGGCCTTGGCGTCGTTGCACGCGGCGACGATCAGATCCTCGAGCACCTCCACCTCGCCGGGCTTGACCAGCGTCGGGTCGAGCTTGATCCGCCGCGTCTCGCCCTTGCCGTTGACCACGACCTGGACCGCGCCGCCGGCCGAGGCCCCGGTCACTTCCATCCCGGCCAGACGCTCTTGCAGCTCGGCCATGCGCTGCTGCATCTGCTGCGCCTGCTTCATCAGATTGCCGAGATTTTTCATTCATCCTCCGCGCCGAGCAGGCCGAACTCCTCGCCCTCGCCTGCTTCATCACCCGTCTCCGCCAGATCGCGCACCAGTCCGATGGTCGCGCCGGGAAAGGCGGCGACGATCGCCTGGACCAGCGGATTCGCGAGCGCGTCCTCGCGCCAGCGGGCCTCGCGTTCGGCCTCCTGCTCGCGCAGGGTCGGTAGTCCCGCCTCGTTGGAGATGGTCACCGCCCAAGGCCGCCCGGTCCATTCGCGCAGCAGGCGGATGAGTTGAGGCGCGAGGTCGCCGGGCGCCTCGGGCCGCGGGCGGAACTCGATCCGCCCGATTTCGTAATGGACGAGATGGACATCGTTGGCGAGCCGGGCGGCCAGCAACGCCTCGCGCCGGGCGGCCGCGAGCGCCACCAATTCGGCGAAGGTCCGCGGCTGGGCCGCCGCGCTTGCCTCGGGGCGGTCGCCTGCCGCGGGCTCCGGACGCGGCCGGACCTGCGCCAGCGACTGCGCGGCGGCGGACGGCACGCCC
>JASHSH010000087.1 GCA_030040955.1 Rhodospirillales bacterium | reverse complement strand
GTCCTGCGGGCCCTCCAGCGCGGCGGTGGCCGCCGCCTGGCTGATCGAGCTGGTATGTGTCGTGCTCTGCGACTGGATCATATTCATGGCGTCGATCAGCTTCTTCGGCCCGGCTCCGTAGCCGACGCGCCAGCCGGTCATCGAATAGGCCTTCGAGCAGCCGTTGATGGTGAGCGTGCGCTCCTTCAGCCGCGGCTCGACCTGCGCCGGCGTGGCGAAGGCGAAACCTTCGTAGACCAGGTGCTCGTAGATGTCGTCGCTCATCAGCCAGACATGCGGATGGCGCAGCAGCACATCGGTGATGGCCTTGAGTTCGTCGCGCGTATAGGCCGCGCCGGTCGGGTTGCAGGGCGAGTTCAGCACCAGCCATTTGGTGCGCGGCGAAATCGCCTTCTCGAGGTCGGCCGGGCGCAGCTTGAAGCCGTTCGATTCCGGGCAGGCGACGGGTACCACCGTGCCGCCGCACATCAGCGCGACGTCGGGGTAGCTGACCCAATAGGGGGCCGGCACGATCACCTCGTCGCCCGGCTCTACCGTGGCGAGGAAGGCGTTGAAGATGACCTGCTTGCCGCCGCAGCCGACGGTGATCTGGCCAGGTTCGTAGTCGAGCCCGTTCTCGCGGCGGAACTTGCCCGCGATCGCCTTGCGCAGCTCGATGGTGCCGGCGACCGCGGTGTATTTGGTCTGGCCGCGGTCGATCGCCGCCTTGGCCGCGGCCTTGATCGAGGCGGGCGTGTCGAAATCCGGCTCGCCCGCGCCAAGGCCGATCACGTCGCGGCCCTGCGCCTTGAGTTCGGCCGCCTTCATGGTGACGCCGACGGTCGGCGAGGGTTTCACCAGGGAGAGGCGCTGGGCCAGGAACGACATGGCGCTGGGTCCGGCTAGGGGTTGGGTCGCGCGCGAAGCTAATGCCGCGGGGCCGGGGGCGCAACTGGCTTTGTCCCTTGGTCAATTTCCCCGCGAATGCACCTATTTCCGCAGCAGCGTCCACGAGGTACCCGGCTCCATCGGCGCGCGGATGTCGCCGCGCTCCTCCAGCCGGCGCACGGCCAGCGCGATCTCGGTCCACGCATCGGCGTAGCTGACCGAATCGTGCAGCACCCGGTAGCGGTCGGCGGCGTCACGCAACACGACGCTGGCTGCGGTCGGCTTGTTCTGCTCGAGCCGATTGGTCAGCGCGCCGATGACCGCTCGTTCCGCGTCCTCAGGCCATCCGGCAGACACAGGTGAACCTCTCCACCCAATGCCATGAGACCCAGCGCTCTTTCCCTCCCGGACAATTTGCCGCATTCGAGCACGGGCGGGGGATGACACTGTGGTGAAAGAAAGTTTAAGCAAACAGTCACTCCGGTTCGCCGCAAGCGGCAATTCGCTGATAATATTCAATTGCATACAAGGCGCGGTCGCTAATTACATTATTTCGGGACTAAATATAAATATTCACGGCGCGTTGGGCCAAAGTTCAAGAATATCGATAAAGGCTATGCGTTTCTTGCGTGTGTAACCTTAGAGTCTTCGATACTTCTCGCATCCATAACATCTGCCTCGCGGCGAACGCATTAAGCTCATCGGGTCAAGGGACCTTTCTCCCGTCGATCTGAACGAAGGGATTTGGAAATGGCCTCTGCCCCCGCCCGCCTCGGCGTCGATCCCGAACCGGATACGACGATCCCCGCGAGCAAGCTCCCCACGCAAGAGACGCTGTTCCGCCTGCCTTCGGCGACGCGGACCGATCCGCTCGGCCTGCGCCATCGCATGTCCTTGCCCGGACCCTGGGCGCGCCAGCTGGCCAAGCTCGACCACGCGTTCCAGCCGATCGTCAACACCCAATCCGGGATCGCGTTCGGCTACGAAGCGCTGCTGCGCAACACCGACCGGGAGGGTTTCGCCTCGATCGAGGAATTCTTCGACAAATGCAACGCCGAGGGCGTGCTGATCGACATGGAACTAGCGCTCTGCGACCGCGCGATGGCCAAGTTCCGCACCATCCCCGGCAACGACAAGTACAAGCTGTTCATGAATTTCGACAACCGCACGCTCGCCGCCGGCGAGAGCGTGGCCGCCCGCATCCACCGCATCGCGCGGCGCCACGGCGTCAGCGAGGATCTGGTGGTCATCGAGATTTCCGAGCGGCACCCGCTCGGCAACTCGGGCGAGGTCGACGCCATCCTGCGCGGCTTCCGCAAATACGGCTTCAACCTGGCGATCGACGATTTCGGCGCCGGCTTCTGGGGCCTGCAGATGCTCTATGCGATCGACGCCGACATGATCAAGTTCGATCGCTTCTTCATCCACGGCATCGCCAACGATTCCAAGAAGCGGCTGCTGCTGTCGCAGATCATCTCGATCGCGCATCTGCTCGGCATCCAGATCGTGGCCGAGGGCGTGCAGAGCGAGCAGGATTATCTCACCTGCCGCGACGTAGGCTGCGAGATCGTGCAGGGCTACATCGTCGACCGGCCGACCGGCGATGTCGGCGAGCTGAAGCAACAGTATGCCCATGTCGCCGATCTCACCATGAAGTGGAAGCGGCGCAAGGCGTCCGACGAATGGATCGTGCGCGAGCAGATCGAGCCGCTCGAGCCGATCAGCATCGATACCTCGATGACCAAGCTGTTCGAACGCTTCCGCCACAACAAGTCGGCCACCTTCTTCCCGGTGATCGACCGCGTCGGCGTGCCCATCGGCATCATCCGCGAGATCGCGCTCAAGGAATACACCTACTCGAACTACGGCCGCGCGCTGATCGAGAACAAGTCGATCGGGCTTCAGCTCCACCATTTCGTGACCAAATGCCCGGTCGCCGACATCAATCTCGACGCGCAGAAGATCCTGGAGAACTACGCGGCCGACAAGGTCACCGAGGGCATCGTCGTCGTCGAGGACATGCGCTATATCGGCTTCCTGTCGGCGGATGCTCTGCTGCGCGTGCTGAACGAAAAGCGGATCGCCACCGCGCAGGATCAGAACCCGCTCACCAAGCTTCCCGGCAACATCTCGATCCACGATTTCGTCGCCCGGGCGATGGACGATGTGGGTTCGCCCTACACGCTCTGCTATTTCGATTTCGACAATTTCAAGCCGTTCAACGACAAATACGGCTTCCGCGTCGGCGACCGCGCGCTCCTGTTGTTCGCCGAGATGATGCGCAAGAGCCTGAGCTACAACGGCTCGTTCATCGGCCATGTCGGCGGCGACGATTTCTTCTTCGGCCTGCGCGAGCGGCAGGATTTCGGCGCCACGCTCGCCATCGTGCGCAGCCTGATCGGCCGGTTCGCGCAGGAGGCGGCGGTGTTCTACGACGAGGACGCGCGCGCCCAGGGCTATATCGAGGCCAGCGACCGCATGGGGGTGATGCGGCGCTACGCGCTGCTCGGCGTCAGCGCGGTGCTGATCATCCTGCCGGCGGCGCGCCGCGTCTACACGGTGGACGAGGTATCGCGCCGGATCGCGGCGCTCAAGAACGAGGCCAAGTCCGCCGCCGACCGCATCGCGTCCGAGACGCTTTAGCCGCCCAAGTCGAAAGCGAGGGTGAAACCATGATCGGACACCGCTATCGCGACATCCGCACCGTCCTGGTCGAGAGCGACGCCTCGCTGCGCCGCGGGCTGCGCTCGGTGCTGGTCGAGAACGGCATGCGCGAGGTGGTCCACGGGCAGGGGGTCCGCGTCATGCTCGACGCGATCGAGCAGGAGATGTTCGACCTGATCCTGTGCGATGTGAGCCTGCTCGGCCCCGAGTTCGCCAAGGTGATGCAGGAGATCCGGCAGAACCGGATCGGCCGCAATCCGTTCGTCGTCATCGTCGCCACCGCGCTCGAGCCGACCGAGAGCCGGGTGATGGGCACGCTGAACGGCGGGGTCGACGACCTGCTCAGCAAGCCGGCCTCGATCACCCAGCTGCTCGACCGGGTCGGCCATCTGGTCCATGGGCGCAAGCCCTTCGTCGCCACCGACACCTATGTCGGCCCGACCCGGCGGCGGTTCGTGCGCCCCGGCGAGAACGATCACGATCTGGTCCACGTTCCGAACACGATGCGCGACAAGATGGTGGAGCATCTGCCGGAGCTCGAGCTGCAGCGCCGGATCAGCGAGGGCGTGATCCGGGTGGCCGAGAAGAAGCTGCAAAGCCCGTTGACCGGGTTGGACAGCCTGATCAGCAGCTCGCTCGAGCGCTTCGAGACCGGTGGGGATTCCGAGCGGCTGCGGCGCGACTTCGACCATCTGCTCGACTGGGGCCGCGAGCTCGAGCAAAGAAAGCGCGAGGCCGGCTGGGGTTCGGTGGCCGCGCTGATCGAGGCCCTGGTGGAGCTGGTCGAGCGCATCACCCAAAGCCCGTCGCGCCCGCGCCGGGCCGACCTAGAGGCGTTGTCCAAGCTCGGCGTCATGATCCGGCGCAAGGTCGCCATCGAGCAGTTCGCCTCGCTGCCGCCGCGTCCGGCGGCTCCCTCGACGCCCTCGGGCGTGCAGGTGCCGCGCGGATTCGGCGACATGGCGGCGCGGGGCCGCGCGCGGCAGACCGAGAGTTTCGGCGCGCACTAGGCGATCCGTCCGGGATTGGTGCGCCGATCTGGCGCCGCGCGGGGAAGCGCACTAGATTCCCCGTTGCGATGAACGCTCCCATCAGCCTGCCCTTCTATCACCCGCGCCCGGCCGGGCCGCGGGCCGCGTTCAAGCTCGAATCGGCCTATTCCGCCGCCGGCGATCAGCCGCAGGCGATCGACCAGCTGACGCAGGGCGTGGACGCGGGCGAGCGCGACCAGGTGCTGCTCGGCGTCACCGGCTCGGGCAAGACCTTCACCATGGCGCATGTGATCGCCCGCACCGGGCGTCCGGCGCTGGTGCTGGCGCCCAACAAGACCCTGGCGGCGCAGCTATACGCGGAGATGAAGGGGTTCTTCCCCGCGAACGCGGTCGAGTATTTCGTCTCCTACTACGACTACTACCAGCCGGAAGCCTATGTGCCGCGCACCGACACCTATATCGAGAAGGACTCGATGGTGAACGAGCAGATCGACCGGATGCGGCACGCCGCGACCCGCGCCCTGCTCGAACGCCGCGACGTTGTGATCGTCGCCTCCGTCTCCTGCATCTACGGCATCGGCGCGGTGGAAAGCTACGCGCGCATGACCATCACGCTGCGCGCCGGCGATCGGGTCGACCAGCGCGACCTGCTCAAAGGTCTGGTCGAGCTGCAATACGAGCGCAACGACTCGGCGTTCCAACGCGGCGCCTTCCGGGTGCGCGGGGACGCGATCGAGATTTTCCCGGTCCATTACGAGGACCGCGCCTGGCGCGTCAGCCTGTTCGGCGACGTGATCGAATCGATCGCCGAATTCGACCCGCTGACCGGCGAGAAGACCAACGGGCTCGACGAGATCACGGTATTTCCGTCGAGCCACTATGTCACGCCGCGTCCGACCGTCACCGGCGCGGTCAAGGGCATCAAGGAGGAGCTGCGCCTACGGCTCGACTGGTTTACCGCCAACGGCAAGCTGCTCGAAGCCCAGCGGCTCCAGGAGCGCACCAATTTCGACCTCGAGATGCTGGAGACGGTCGGCCATTGCAAGGCGATCGAGAACTATTCGCGCTACCTCACGGGGCGCGCGGCGGGCGAGCCGCCGCCCACCCTGTTCGAATACCTGCCGCAGGATGCGCTGGTCTTCGTCGACGAATCGCATGTCACCGTTCCCCAGCTCGGCGGCATGTTCCGCGGCGACTGGAACCGCAAGAGCACGCTGGCGGAATACGGGTTCCGCTTGCCCTCCTGCGTCGACAACCGGCCGCTCAAGTTCGAGGAATGGGACGCGATGCGCGGCCAGACCGTGTATGTCTCGGCCACGCCCGGCCCATGGGAACTCGAGCGCA
>JASHSH010000086.1 GCA_030040955.1 Rhodospirillales bacterium | reverse complement strand
AACATGCGCAGCCTTCCGGGCTCGCGCTTGGCGTCGATGAAGGCCTCGATGTCGGGATGGTCGCAGGCGAGCGTGGCCATCATCGCGCCGCGCCTACTCCCCGCGCTCATGATGGTGCGGCACATCGCGTCCCACACGTCCATGAACGAGAGCGGGCCCGACGCGTCGGCGCCGACGCCCTTCACCGCCGCGCCCTTCGGCCGCAGGGTGGAGAAATCGTAGCCGATGCCGCCGCCCTGCTGCATGGTCAGCGCGGCTTCCTTCAGATGCTGGAAGATGCCGGACATGTCGTCCGGGATGTCGCCCATGACGAAGCAGTTGAACAGGGTGACGCGGCGTTCGGTGCCGGCGCCGGCCAGGATGCGGCCCGCCGGCAGGAATTCGAACTGGCGCATCGCCTGGAAGAACTCGGCCTCGACGCGGCCGCGCGCGGGTTCCGGCTCGGCCTGGGCGACGGCATGCGCGACGCGGCGGAAACTGTCCTCGATGGTCTTGTCCAGCACCTCGCCCGCCGAATCGCGCAGGCGGTATTTCATGTCCCAGATCTGCTGCGAAATCGACTCCATCGGCCCAACCTTCCCGCCGCGCCAGCCGCCGCCAACTTACGCCGAATAGCTTAAGAAATTAGGCGGGATAGAAGGGCCGGTCAACCTGAAGTTCTCTCTTTGTTTCGTCACCCGGTGCCCACAATTCCCGTTTCCGCCAAGCCCTTGATTCGAGTGTAGCGCTGGAAACTTTCCCCGTTCTGCACCGATCGTTCGGGAGGCTTATCCCCATCCGTCCACAGATTTATCCACAAGTTTCCCCACCGCCGCCGTCGAGGCATTCCGCGCCCTTGGGAACCCTCCTGCGCCTTCCGGGGGCCTTCGCCCAAAAAAGCGGCAGCGAAGCCCTCACGTGACCCCGCCGCAACCCTCGCTGGGCCGGGTCGAGCACGGCCAAGTCCCTGCAAATCCGCCCGTCCGGCGCTCCCGGCACGATCCTTGAACGGAAGGGGCCCGGCACCGCCATGCGCGGCGCCGGAGGACGCGACCATGAAACTTGTCGTCGCCATCATCAAGCCGTTCAAGCTCGACGAGGTGCGCGAGGCGCTCACGCCCCTCGGCATCCAGGGCCTCACCGTCACCGAGGTGAAGGGATTCGGGCGGCAGAAGGGCCAGACCGAAATCTATCGCGGCGCCGAGTATATGGTGAACTTCCTGCCCAAGGTGAAAATGGAGGTCGCGGTCAACGATACCGACGTGCCCCGCGTGGTCGAGACCATCCAGCACGCGGCGCATACCGGGAAGATCGGCGACGGGAAGATCTTCGTCTTCGACATTCTCCAGGCGGTCCGCATCCGCACCGGCGAGGTCAACGCCGACGCTCTCTAGCGCGCGCCCTTCTCCCGCGGCCATGCCCAAAATTCGGGCAAGGGGCGGCGCAACCTCTATGCGAAATGGCCGAAGCACGGGCGCAAGCTTGGCGCAATCGCGCGGTATTCCGCGATGTTCCGCCGCGCGGACGCGATTTCGCTCCTTGGCACGGTTCTTGTTTCTAGGAGCGGCGTGCGCGGCCGCGAGGCCGGCGCGCGGACAGGTTCGGTCGGGGGAGATCATGGCGAAGCGGTTCCGGGATGCGGTCGGCGGGCTCGCGCTCGCGCTGGGAGCGAGCCTGCTGGCGGGAACCGCGCTCGCCGACGATCAGGCGGGCGCCGCCGCGCCGGCCGCGGCGACCCCGCCGCTCCATCTCGACACCGGCCACACCGCCTGGATGCTGGCCTCGGTCGCCCTGGTCCTGATGATGACCATTCCGGGCCTCGCGCTGTTCTATGCCGGCATGGTGCGCAAGAAGAACATCCTCGCCACCATGATGCAGAGCTTCGTCATCACCTGCCTGGTCACGGTGGTGTGGTTCATCCTGTCCTACTCGCTCGCCTTCCATGGCGACAGCCCGTATGTCGGCGATCTCAGCGCCTTCATGCTCCAGAACCTGGTCGGCGCGGACCAGAACGGCACGGTGAACACGATCCTGTGGGCGGCGGGCGCGGACGCCAAGGGCGGCGCGGTGCCCGAGAGCGTCAACATGATGTTCCAGATGACCTTCGCCATCATCACGCCGGCGCTGATCACCGGGTCGTTCGCCGACCGGATGAAGTTCTCGGCCCTGATTCTGTTCATGGTGCTGTGGGCGATCGTGGTCTACGCCACCGTGGCGCATTGGGTGTGGTCGCCGAACGGCTGGCTGGGCGCCAAGCTCGGCGTGCTCGATTTCGCCGGCGGAACCGTGGTGCACATCAACTCCGGCGTCGCCGGACTGGTCGGCTGCCTGGTGATGGGCAAGCGCAAGAACTACGGGCAGGAGAATTTCGCGCCCCACAATCTCGCCTACACGCTGATCGGGGCGTCGCTGTTGTGGGTCGGCTGGTTCGGCTTCAACGCCGGCTCCGCGCTCACCGCCGACGGCCGCGCCGGCATGGCGATGACGGTGACGCAGATCGCCACCGCCACCGCCTCGCTCGCCTGGATGTTCGGCGAATGGGTGGTGAAGGGCAGGCCCTCGGCGCTGGGCGCGGCCTCGGGCGCGGTCGCCGGCCTGGTCGCGATCACCCCGGCCTCGGGCTATGTCGGCCCGGTGGGCGCGTTCGTCATCGGCATCGCGGCGGGCGTGTTCTGCCTGTGGGGCACCACCGGGTTGAAGAAGATGCTCGGCTACGACGACTCGCTCGACGCGTTCGGCGTGCACGCGGTCGGCGGCGCGGTCGGCGCGCTGCTTACCGGCGTGTTCGCGCTGAAGGCGGTGTGCGGCACCTCGGGCTGGATCGAGGGCAATTTCGCCCAGGTCGGCATCCAGGCCGAGGGCATCGTCATCGTGGTGATCTTCGACGCGGTCGCGTCGTTCATCATCTACAAGATCGTCGACATGGTGGTCGGATTGCGCGTGAGCGAGGAAGTCGAGGTCGAAGGCCTCGACATCAATTTGCACGGCGAGATGGTGCATTAGGGGACTCAGCGGCGCCGGGGCTCCGTTCCTCTCGCCTCGGCCGAACCTCGGGGGCGCCCACCGGCGCCCCCCTTTCTTTACGCGTTCCGGGCCGGCTGCGAAGCAGGGAACGTCCCCGCTCGAATGCTCGTCATGCCCGGGCAGGGCGAAGCCCGAGTCCCGGGCATCCACGTCTTTTGTGTTCCCGCGAATTCGTGGATGGCCGGGTCAAGCCCGGCCATGACGCCGAAAGGATTCGGCGACCCCGCTCGGTCGGCCGGATTTAGCTTCCGCGCGAGGCGCCGCGGAAGGCGAGCCGCGCGGCGGTCGGTTTCGGCGCGGCGGCCTTCGCCTTGTGGGCCTCGGGCGCGACGGTGGGCTTGGCCGCATTCTGGCCCGGCAGTTGGCCGGCCTCATGCTTGGCGCCGTGATGGACGATGGGTGCGGACAGGTCGGCATCCAGCGCGGCCAGGATCGGCAGCAGCGAGGGTGTCCGTCCGCGGCTCTTTTTTGGCATGGCGCGAGTATAGCCTAAGGACCCGGGATGCTCCACCCGTGCCCGCCCGGCCGCTGCCGCCCAGCCGATCGCCTCGCCGCGCCATGAATTAGCCGCGAGTCCCGAACCCCTATGCGAGAGTCGCCGGATAAGATATTGTGACTCCCCGATGTTCTCGCCCAGCAATGCTGCCCCGCTCCGCCTGAACGACCGGCTCGAACTGATCGCGGACTATCCGTTCCGGCGCCTGGCGGCCCTGCTCAAGGACCCGCCGGGCGGGGAGCCGATCCAGCTGTCGATTGGCGAGCCGCAGCATCCGGCGCCCCCGCTGCTGGCCGAAATTCTGGCCCGCGAGGCCGCCGGCTGGAGCCGCTATCCGCCGATGATCGGCACGCCCGAGTTCCGCCGGGCGGTGGCCGACTGGCTCGCGAATCGCTACGAGCTGCCGCCGGGGTGGCTCGATCCGGATACGCAGATCGTGCCGCTGGCCGGCACGCGCGAGGGACTGTACGAGATCGCGCAGGTGACGCTCGGCGCGAGGCAGGGCGAACCGCCGCCGCTCGCGCTGCTGCCGAACCCGTTCTACCAGGTCTATTCCGGCGCGGTGTGGTTCGCCGGCGGCGAGCCGATCTTCGTCGACCCCGCGCCCGACGATCTCCCCGACTTCGCCGCGCTGCCCGATCACCTGCTCGCGCGCGCCAAGCTGGCTTACCTGTGCAGCCCGGCGAATCCGCAAGGCGCGGTGGCGAGTCTCGAACGGCTGAAGGGCGCGCTCGCGCTCGCGCGCCGGCATGGATTCACCCTCGCGCTCGACGAGTGCTACACCGAAATCTATCTCGACACGGCCCCGCCCGGCGGGCTCGAAGCGGCGGCCGCGCTCGGCGCCGGCT
>JASHSH010000085.1 GCA_030040955.1 Rhodospirillales bacterium | reverse complement strand
GGCTGGAAAATTCTCACCGACGCGATCGGCGACAAGGTGCAGGTGGTCGGCGACGATGTCTTCGTCACCAATCCCGGCCGCCTGGCGATGGGGATCGAGCGCGGCATCGCCAACGCGATCCTGATCAAGGTCAACCAGATCGGCACGCTGACCGAGACGCTGGAGACGGTCGAGATGGCGCATCGCGTGGGCTACCGCTGCGTATTCTCGCATCGCTCGGGCGAGACCGAGGATTCGACGCTGGCCGACCTCGCGGTGGCGACCAACGCCGGCCAGATCAAGACCGGCTCGCTGTCGCGTTCCGACCGGCTTGCCAAATACAACCAGCTCATCCGCATCGAGCAGGAGCTGGGAACGGTGGCGCGCTTCGCCGGCCGCCGCGCGGTGCAGCGGCAGAAATGAGTCCGGCCTCCGCGATTGACGGAATGAATCCCTCCGTGCTTGCATGGCAGCCATGATCTTGGTCGCGGAGCTGCGACGCCGTTCCGGCCAGGCCATCGCGCCGCTGCTCGGGCTGATGGCAGTGACCTACTTCGCCTATCACACCGTGCAAGGCGACCGCGGCCTGCTCGCCTGGTGGCAGCTCAATCGGGAAATCCATTCCGCCGAGACGACGCTCGCCAGCTTGCAGGCCGAGCGCGACGGGCTGGAGCGGCGCGCCCGCCTGCTCCGGCCGGACCATCTCGATCCCGACATGCTCGAGGAGCGCGCGCGGCTGATGCTCGATCTGGGCCGCGACGACGACGTAATCGTGTTCCGGAGCCGACCCGCGCCCTGACCGTCGCGCGGCGGCGCGAAACGCGTTTTTGCATTGCAAAACAAAGGATTTTGCCGCGCGCCGCAACTTGCGTCGAAGCGCGAAACAGGCTACCACCATGCCGTTTGGCTGAGGCTTCGGGGAGACGGCGATGGCCATCGCCAAGAAGGCGTCGAAGGCGAACGGAGCCGCGGTCAGCGCCGAGCGCCAGTTGGCCCTCTATCGCGACATGCTGCTGATCCGCCGGTTCGAGGAACGGGCGGGCCAGCTCTACGGAATGGGCATCATCGCCGGCTTCTGCCACCTGTATATCGGACAGGAGGCGGTAGTGGTCGGAATGCAGGCGACGATCGGCGCCAAGGACTCGGTGATCACCAGCTACCGCGACCACGGCCACATGCTCGCCTGCGGCATGGACCCGAAGGGTGTCATGGCCGAGCTCGCCGGGCGCAAGGACGGATATTCGCGCGGCAAGGGCGGCTCGATGCACATGTTCAGCCGCGACAAGGGATTTTACGGCGGGCACGGGATCGTCGGCGCGCAGGTGCCGATCGGCACCGGAATCGCCTTCGCGCACAAATATTCGAACGACGGCGGCCTGTGCCTCTGCTATCTCGGCGATGGCGCCGTGAACCAGGGTCAGGTCCAGGAATCGCTCAACATGGCGGAGCTCTGGAAGCTGCCCATCGTCTATGTCATCGAAAACAATCACTACGCGATGGGCACTTCGGTCGAGCGTTCGACCGCCAATGTCGATCTCTACAAGCGCGGCACCGCCTTCGGCATTCCGGGCGAGGCGGTCGACGGCATGGACGTGCTCGCCGTGATGCAGGCCGGCACCGACGCGGTCGCCAAGGCGCGCGCGGGCGAAGGGCCGTATATCCTCGAGATGAAGACCTACCGCTATCGCGGCCACTCCATGTCGGATCCGGCCAAGTACCGGACCAAGGAGGAGGTGGCCAAGATGCGGGAAGAGCACGATCCCATCGACCATCTCCGCACGCGCATGCTGGCCGAGGCCGCGACCGACGAGGAAGCGCTCAAGCAGATCGATGCGGACATCAAGCTGCGGGTGACCCAGGCGGCCGAGTTCGCGCAGGCGAGCCCGGAGCCCGATCCGTCCGCCCTATGGACCGACGTACTGGTCGAGGCTTGAGTCATGCCGATTCAGATTCTCATGCCCGCGCTTTCGCCGACCATGACCGATGGCAAGCTCGGCAAGTGGCTGAAGGCGGAGGGCGACAAGATCAAGAGCGGCGACATCCTGGCCGAAATCGAAACCGACAAGGCGACGATGGAATTCGAGGCGGTGGACGAAGGCACGCTGGGCAAGATTCTCGTTCCCGCCGGCAGTGAAGGGGTGGCGGTGAATACGCCGATCGCGGTGCTGCTGGTGGATGGCGAAGGAAAGGATGCGCTGGCTTCGGCCGCATCGGCTGCCGCTCCGGCGCCGGCCGCGAAGGCGCCGGCGCCCGCTCCGGCGGCTCCCGCGCCAGTTGCCGCGGTCCCCGCCGCCGCAGCACCGGGCGTCGCGGAGAAAGTCTACGCCAAAACCATCCACCAGACGGTGCGCGAGGCGTTGCGCGACGCGATGGCCGAGGAGATGCGCCGCGATCCCGCCGTATTCCTGATGGGCGAGGAGGTCGCGCAGTACCAGGGCGCCTACAAGGTAAGCCAAGGCCTGCTCGAAGAGTTCGGCCCGCGGCGCGTGGTCGATACGCCGATCACCGAGATGGGCTTCGCCGGGCTGGGCGTCGGCGCCGCGTATCGCGGACTCAAGCCGATCGTCGAATTCATGACCTTCAATTTCGCGATGCAGGC
>JASHSH010000084.1 GCA_030040955.1 Rhodospirillales bacterium | reverse complement strand
TCCCGGAACCCTGCCTGAAGGGGTTCAGCCGCTTTTCCTCCACCACCCCGGAATTGTTCCGCCCGGTGATCGACGCGATCGCGGCGGCGGTGAAGGGGCGCGTGCATGCCTGACGGCGGCAAGCGCGACGTGCGGGTGGCGCTGATCGGCTGCGGCCGCGTCGCCGGCCATCATCTGCGCTCGATCGTCCAGGCGCCCGGAGGGTCCATCGTCGCGGTCTGCGACCTCATCGCCGACCGCGCGCGCCCCTATGGCGAGCAGTACGGCATTCCCTGGTTCACCAATTATCACGAAATGCTTCGCCGCATCCCGGAGATCGACGTGGTGGCGATCATCACGCCATCCGGCATGCATGCCGAGCACGCGATGGACGTGATGCGGCGCTATCGCAAGCATGTCCTGGTCGAGAAGCCGACCTTCATGCATCCGCGCCAGCTCGCCGAGGCCTATGATTTCGCCGAGGCCAACGGGCTGCGCCTGTTTCCGGTGTTTCAGAACCGGCACAACAAGGCGGTGCGGCGGGTCAAACAGTCGATCGACCAGGGCGAGCTCGGCGAGGTCCGCATCGTGGCGGTGCGCGTGCGCTGGTGCCGACCGCAGCGATACTACGAACTCGCGCCCTGGCGCGGTACCTTCTCGCACGATGGCGGCGCGCTGTCCAACCAGGGCATCCACCATGTCGATCTGCTGCGCCATCTCGGCGGCGAGGTCGCGCGGGTGAACGCGACCATGCGCACGCTCGGGGCGAATATCGAGGTGGAAGATACCGTGGTGGCGACCATGACTTATCCGAGCGGCGCGGTCGGCCTGGTCGAGGTCACCACCGCCGCGCGACCCGACGATTTCGAGGCGTCGTTGTCGATCGTCGGCGCCAAGGGACTCGCCCAGCTCGGCGGCCTCGCGGTCAACGAGTTGCAGATCTTCACTCCCGATCCGGCCGCCTGCGCGCAGGCGAGCGAGAAAATCCCCGACGCCTACGGCTTCGGCCATATCCAGGTCTATCGCGACCTGATTGATGATCTCGCCGGCAGGCGGCCCTATCCGGTCGACCGGCGGGACTGCCTGGGTACGCTGGGCCTGCTGCACGCTTTCTACCGCTCCGACGAGAGCGGCGGGTGGGTCGAGGTGGCCGGCGCGCGGGCGTCGAGCCGGCTGGGACGTCCGAACGACACGGTGTCGAATCTGTATCGCACGCCGGCTCCCGAGGCGGCGCTGCCATGAATCGCGGCCTGGTGCCGGGACCCGCGCGCGCCGCCGCCGGCAACGGCCGACCCGATTCCGTGCTGCGGGTGGGCATCGCCGGATACGGGGTGGTGGGCAAGCGCCGGCATCACTTCATCGACCAGCATCCGAAGCTGCGCGTGGTCGCGGTGTGCGACCGCCTGTTCAAGGGACAAGGCCGGTTCGACAACGGCGTCGCCTTCCACACCGACTACCGCCAGCTGCTCGACGAGCGCATCGACCTGCTGTTCGTCTGCCTGACCAACGACATCGCGCCGATCGTGACCATCGCCGGTCTCGACCGCGGCCTGCACGTGTTCTGCGAGAAGCCGCCGGGTCGCGACGTGGCGGACGTGCGGCGCGTGATCGAGTGCGAGGGCCGTCATCCCAGCCTCAAGCTGAAATACGGCTTCAACCACCGCTACCACGAGTCGATCAAGGATGCGCTGCGCCTCGTGCAGTCCGGCGAGCTGGGCGCGGTGGTCAACATCCGCGGCGTGTACGGCAAGTCGCGGTTCATCAGTTTCGGCAAGCATTCCGACTGGCGGGTCAAGCGCGAGGTGGCGGGCGGCGGCATCCTGCTCGACCAGGGCATCCATATGGTCGACCTGATCCGCCTGTTCGGCGGCGAGTTCGGCGAAATCCACAGCATCGTGACCAACGATTTCTGGAAGCACGATGTGGAGGACAACGCCTACGCGCTGATGCGCAGCGATCGCGGCGTGGTCGCCATGCTGCATTCGACGGCGACGCAGTGGCGGCACCGCTTCTCGCTCGAGATCACGCTCGCCAAGGGCGCGATCACGCTGGGCGGCATCCTGTCGGGCTCGAAGAGTTACGGCGCCGAGACGATGACGGTGGTGTGGGCGTCGGACGACGACCAGGGCGATCCGCGCGAGCAGACCACGCGCTACAACGCGGACAGTTCCTGGGCCGGCGAGATCGCCGATTTCGTCTCCGCCATCGTCGACGGCACGCCGATCCGTGACGGGTCCTCGACGGATGCGCTGCGCACCATGGAGCTCGTGTACGGCATCTACTGCGCCGATCCGGCCTGGCGCGACCGCTGGGGTCTGGTCCCGCCCGCCAAAGCGCCGGAATAGCGGGCGGGGGCAAGTTTGGTCAAGATCGTCGGCATGATTCCGGCCCGCATGAAGGCGAGCCGGTTCCCCGGCAAGCCGCTCCATCCGATCCACGGCAGGCCGATGCTGGAGCATGTCTGGCACCGCGCTTCCATGTTCCCGCGCTGGGACCTGCTCGCCATCTGCACCTGCGACCGGGAGATCATGGATTTCGCCCGTGCCAAGGGATTCGCCGCGATCATGACCGCGGACACCCATGTGCGAGCGCTCGATCGCGTCGCCGAGGGCGCCGAGAAATGCGGCCTCGCGCTCGATCCCGACGACATCGTCGTTTGCGCGCAGGGCGACGAGCCGATGATGCGCCCCGACATGATCGAGGCGGTGGTGCGGCCGTTTTTCGAGGACCCGAGCGTTGAGGGGACCGTGCTCGCGACGCATATCATCGACGAGGCGATCTTCCGCAATCCAGACACGGTGAAGCTGGTGCACGACACCAACGGAGACGTGCTCTACACTTCCCGCGCGCCGATCCCCTATTGCGCCCAGTTCACGCCCGAGCTGGGGGCGCGGCGAATCCACGGCATCCTCGCCTTCCGCTGGCACTATCTGCGCACCTTCATGGCGCTGCCGCAGACGCCGCTGGAGATCCAGGAGGCCTGCGACAGCAACCGGCTGTGCGGCAGCGGGCGCAGGCAGCGCGTCGCCCCTTACCCCTATGTTCCATCCTTCTCGGTCGACAGCCCGGCCGATATCGGCCTTGTCGAGCGCGCGATGTTCGACGATCCGCTGTGGGGCAAATACTGACATGCGCGTGGGGTTGTC
>JASHSH010000083.1 GCA_030040955.1 Rhodospirillales bacterium | reverse complement strand
AATCCCGGTGGCTCTCGCCGGAAGACGCGTCACGCTGGTGGTGTCGGGGGGCATCGCCGCCTACAAGAGCTTGGAGCTGGTGCGCCGGCTGCGGGAGCGGGGCATCGTTCCGCGTTGCGTGCTGACCCGGGGCGGCGCGCAGTTCGTCACGCCCCTGAGCCTGGCCGCGCTCTCTGGTGCTCCGATCTCCGAGGACGTATTCGCCGCGACCGAAAATGCCGGGATGGCGCATATCCAGCTCAGCCGCGAGGCCGATCTGGTGGCCGTCGTGCCGGCCTCCGCCGATCTGATCGCCAAGATGGCGCATGGGCTGGCCGACGATCTCGCCTCGGCGCTGCTGCTCGCCGCCGACAAGCCGATCCTGATCGCGCCGGCGATGAATGTGCGCATGTGGGAGCATCCGGCGACGCGGGCGAACATCGCCTCGCTCGAATCGCGCGGCGTGCGGCGGGTGGGTCCGGCGACCGGGACCCTTGCGGATGGTGAGAGCGGACCGGGCCGGCTGTCCGAAGTGCCCGACATATTGGCAGCGATCGAGGAGATGCTGACGCCGTCGGGCAGGCTGAAGGGCCGCCACGCCATCGTGACCAGCGGACCGACGCAGGAGCCGATCGATCCGGTGCGCTACATCTCGAACCGCTCGTCGGGCAAGCAGGGCCATGCCGTCGCCGAGGCGCTGGCCGAGCTGGGCGCGCGGGTGACCCTGGTGAGCGGGCCGGTCGCGCTGGCCGACCCGGCCGGGGTGGAGACCGTGCATGTGGAGACCACGCAGCAGATGCTGGATGCCTGCCTGGCCGCGCTGCCGGCCGAGGTCGCGGTCTGCGCCGCCGCGGTCGCCGACTGGCGGGTGGCCGCGCCCGCGGCGTCCAAGATCAAGAAGGCGGCGGGAGCGGCGGCGCCCCGTCTCGATCTCGCGCTCAACCCCGACATCCTCGCCACGCTCGCCAAGCCGGGCAACCGCCGGCCGCGCATCGTGGTGGGCTTCGCCGCCGAGACCGAGCGCCTGGTCGAGGGCGCGCGCGCCAAGCTCGCCGCCAAGGGCTGCGATCTGGTGGTCGCCAACGACGTTTCCGCCGGCACGACCTTCGGGGCGGATACCAACCTCGTCCATCTGGTGAGCGCGAAGGGGGTGGACAGCTGGCCCCCGCTCGCCAAACCGGCCGTGGCCCGTCGCCTGGCCGAGAAGATCGCAACGTTGCTCGACGGAGAGTGAGGAGATGCTGCGTCCATCGAAGAAGACGCTGTTCGCCATCGAGGCGGTGCTCGACATCGCCTATCACTCCGGCGGCGAGCCGGTGCGCAGCCGCGAGATCACCCGCCGCCAGGGCATTCCCCGGCGCTATCTCGAACAGACGCTCCAGCAGCTGGTGCGCAGCGGGATATTGATGGGCGTGCGCGGTCCGCGCGGCGGCTACCGCCTCGCCCGCGAGCGCCGCCGCATCACCGTGGGCGAGATCGTGCGCGTGGTGCGCACCCTCGAGATCGCCGACGACACCGACGACGACCTGCCCAGCTCCGAGCTGGGTAAGCGCGTCATCCGCCCGACCTGGAACGACCTTCAGGAAGCGATCATGAGCCGGCTCGACGCCATCACCATCGACGATCTGTGCACCCGCGCCTTCCAGTCGGGCATCGTCAGCGAGGTGGCGCAGAGCATGGACTTCACCATCTGACCGCCCGATCCGGCCCGCCGACCAGCCGCAGGGAACGAGACCTCCATGACCAGCCAGCCAGCCCGCAAGCCCGAATTCCGGGGGCGCATCTACGACAGCATCACCGAGACCATCGGCGCCACCCCCCTGGTGCGCTTCAAGCGCCTGGCCGAGGAGGCGAAGGTCAAGGCCGACATTCTCGGCAAGCTCGAATTCTTCAACCCGCTCGCCTCGGTGAAGGACCGCATCGGGGTGGCGATGATCGAGGCGGCCGAGGCCGCGGGCAAGCTCGGCCCCGGCTCGGTGATCATCGAGCCGACCTCGGGCAATACCGGCATCGCGCTCGCCTTCGTCGCCGCCGCCAAGGGCTACCGGCTGATCCTGGTGATGCCCGACAGCATGTCGGTGGAGCGGCGCAAGATGCTGGTCCTGCTCGGCGCCGAACTCGAACTCACCCCCGCGGCCAAGGGCATGACCGGCTCGATCCGCCGCGCCGAGGAGCTGGCCAAGGAAAATCCGCGCTCGATCATCCTCCAGCAGTTCGACAATCCGGCCAATCCCGCGATCCACGAGAAGACCACGGCCGAGGAAATCTGGCGCGACACCGACGGCGCGGTGGACATCGTGATCTCCGGCGTCGGCACCGGCGGCACCATCACCGGGGTCGGGCATGTGCTGAAGGCGCGCAAGCCCTCGGTGCGCATGGTCGCGGTCGAACCCGAGGACAGTCCGGTTATGTCCGGCGGCGCGCCGGGGCCGCATAAGATCCAGGGCATCGGCGCCGGCTTCGTGCCGGCCAATCTCGACCGCAAGGTGGTCGACGAGATCGTCAAGATCGGCAACGAGACCGCCTTCGCCACCGCGCGCAGGGCGGCGCGGCTCGACGGCATCCCGGTGGGGATTTCCTCGGGCGCCGCGCTGGCCGCCGCGCTGGAGGTGGGCGCGCGGGCGGAGAACGCGGGCAAGGTGATCGTGACGATCATCCCCTCCTTCGCCGAGCGCTATCTTTCGACCCCGCTGTTCGAGGGGCTGGGCGCCTGAGCCGGATCGCGCCGGCCGCCTCGCCACCCCATATATCGGCGATGGACTTCACCGAGTCGCAGATCCGGCGCTATGCGCGGCATATCCTGCTGCCCGAGGTGGGCGGGACCGGCCAGGCCAGGCTGCTCGCCGCGCGCGTGCTCGTGATCGGCGCGGGCGGGCTCGGCTCGCCGCTGATCCTCTATCTCGCCGCCGCCGGAGTGGGCACGATCGGGGTGATCGACGACGATGCGGTCGAGCTTTCCAATCTCCAGCGCCAGATTCTGCACAGCGATGCGCGCATCGGGACCAACAAGGCCGACAGCGCGCGCGAGGCGGTGGCCGCGATCAATCCCGAGGTGCGCATCGAGCCGCATCGCGCGCGGCTGACCGCGGCGAACGCGATGGCGCTGGTCGCGGGTTACGATCTCGTCGCCGACGGCAGCGACAATTTCGCCACCCGCTTCCTGGTCAACGATGCATGCCGGCTGGCGGGCAAGACGCTGGTCTCGGCCGCGGTGCTGCGTTTCGACGGCCAGCTCGCCACCTTCAAGGCGCCCGGTCCCTGCTATCGCTGCCTGCATCCCGTGGCCCCGCCCGAGGACGAGGCGATGGGCTGCGCGCAGGCCGGCGTGCTCGGCGCGATGGCGGGCGTGCTGGGCAGCCTGCAAGCGGTGGAAGTAATCAAGGAGCTGCTCGGCATCGGCGACAGCCTGGCCGGTTCGCTGCTGATCGTGGACGGGCTTTCGACGCGGTTCCACAAGACCCGCCTGCCGCCCGACCCGGAATGCGCATTGTGCGGTCCGCGCGCGACCGTCCGCGATCTTTCGGCGCACCGGGCCCCGGCGCATGCCTGAGACGGGCGGGCCGGACAAGCTTTCGCTCGTGATCTTCTCGGGCGGCTTCGACCGGGTGCATTACGCGCTCACGATGGCCGCGGGCGCGCTCGCGGTGAACCGATCGGCGACGCTGTTCTTCACCATGGGCGCGTTGCGCGCTTTGTTGCCGGCCGACTTGGAAGGGCCGGGCTGGCGCAAGCTGGCCCCGACCGAGGCGGGCATCGCGCCGCTAGCCGCCGACGCCGCGTTGATCGCGCGCGACCTCGCCGGCTTCGAGGAGATGCTCGCCGCTTGCGCGACGCTCGGGGCCAAGTTCATGGTCTGCGAGATGGGCCTGCGCGCGATGGGACTGGCGGCGGCTGACTTGCGCACCGATATTGCGATCGCGCCGGGCGGGCTGGTGACGTTCCTGGAGGACGCCTCGCGGCAAGGCGGGCTGGTTTTCGTATGAAGCTGCATATCCGACGCCAGCCGCGCGTGCTGACCCGGTTCGGCGACACCACGGTCGTGCGCATCGGCGAGAAGCCGCGCGTGTTCGGCGATCTCTATCACTGGCTGCTGACCAGCCCGCGCTGGCAGTTCGGGCTTACCCTTGTCGGCACCTATCTCGGCCTGAACGCGCTGTTCGCGCTCGCCTATCTCGCCTGCGGCAATGCGATCCTGAACGCGCAGCCCGGCTCGTTCGAGGATGCGTTCTTCTTCTCGGTGCAGACCATGGCGACCATCGGCTACGGCCAGATGTCGCCGGCGGGGATTGCGGCCAACATATTGGTGACCATCGAGGCGGGGCTGGGGCTGTTCGGCATCGCGGTGGCCTCGGGCCTGATGTTCGCGCGTTTCACCCGGCCGACCGCGGGGGTGCGCTTCAGCGCAAAGTTGGTGGTGACGCAATACGAGGGCCGGCCCACGCTGATGTTCCGTCTGGCCAACGAGCGCGTCGACCGCATCCACGAGGCGCGCATCCATCTCAGCCTGCTGCGCAACCAGATCACGGCCGAGGGCCACCAGTATCGCCGCATCTACGATCTGACGCCCATGCGCTCGTTCACGCCCGTATTCGGCCTGACCTGGACGGTGATGCACTATCTCGACGGCGACAGCCCGCTGGCCGGGCTGAGCGCGGAGCAGCTGATCGCCGAGGGATCGCAGATCGCGGTGCTGTTCTCGGGCCACCATGCGGGCTTCTACCAGGAGGTGCATGAGCGCGCCGTGTATGACGCGGCCGACATCGAGTGGAACGCCCGCTTCGCGGATCTGTTCCGCGAGCTGCCCGACGGGCGCTACGCGATGGATTTCGGCCTGTTCGACCAGACGCTCGCCGACGAGACGCGGGCGATCGCGGCGGCGGGGCCGACGGAATAGGGGGGAGTCTTTCGGGCCTAGAGAAGCCCTCCGCGCTCGCGCTCGGAATTTTCGCGCGCGGCCAAGACGCGACTTCGTCCCCCAAACCGTATTGTCGCCTCAATCACGCGCATCAGTCCGCCCGATTGGCCTCGGGCGCCAGCCTGACGCGGCAGGACATTTCCCAGGGGTCGCCATCCGCAAGCAGCCGACCCTCGCC
>JASHSH010000082.1 GCA_030040955.1 Rhodospirillales bacterium | reverse complement strand
CGCGGCCGGTCTCGCCGAGCGGCCGGAGGACCCGTCGGCGCTGGCCGCGATCGGCGGGCTCGCGGGCGAAGAGGCCGGCCTGGCCGCGGTGCATGTGCTGGGTACCTTGGATGCGGAGGTCGGGCGGAGCGGGCTCGAGGCGCTGGCGCGGCATCGCGACGCGAGCGTGCGCGGCGCTTGCCTGGAGACCGCGGCCGCGCGCGCGGAGGCGGGCGACGCCGCGTTGCTCGATTGGGCGTGGCGCGGGATGGAAGATGCCGACGTGGCCGTGCGCGCCATCGCGGTCGAGCAGCTGGCCAGGCTGGCGCCGGACGAGCAGCTCGCCAAGGTGGCGGAACTCGGACTAGGCGACGCGCGCGGCGAGGTCCGGCACGGGGCGGCGGAAGCGCTGGCCAGGCGAGGAACGGCGGCGCTCGACGCGGTGCGGCCGCATCTGCGCTCGTCGCATCTCGGCACCGCCGATTCGGCGATCGAGGCCATGGGCGGCATCGGCGGCAAGGCCGCCGACGAGGCGCTGTTCGAGCTCGCCACCGAGGGCCCGCTGGCCGCCGTCGCCATCCATCTGTCCATGCTGCGCGGGCTGCCGCGGGATCGGCCGGGCTGGACGGCGCTTGCCGTCGCGCTCGACGACCGCAGCGTGCGCGCGATCGAGATGGTGCTGCGCACGCTCGACGCGCTCGGCTACAAGCGCACCCTCAACGCGGTGCGCACGATTCTTGGCGCGGGCGACGCGCGCATGCGTTCCAACGCGTCCGAAACCCTGGCCTCCCTCGCCCACCGGCGATACATCACACCGCTGCTGCCGCTGATCGACAAGGACTCGCTGGTCGGCGACCCGGCGGTCACCTTCCCGGCGATGTGGGAGGTGCTCGACCAGGCCTGGAAGATGCCCGACGCCTATGTGCGCGCGGCCGCGCTGATTGCGGGCCACGCCGAGTGGGGCTCCGTGCCGGCGCGCGCGTCCGCCGACCCCGACCCGGTGGTGATGGCCACCGTGCGCACATTCAGTTCCGACGATCCGACCGATCTGAACCGAGGTCCTTCCATGAGCAAGCTCGTCTTCCTGAAATCCGTTCCGATGTTCAACGGTCTCAGCCTCGACAATCTGGTTGCGCTGGACCGCGAGCTCACGCACGCGACCTATCTGCCCGGCGAATCGATCGTGCGCGAGGGCGAGGTCGGCGACCGGCTGTTCGTGGTGGCGAAGGGCGAGGTCGTGGTGCGCAAGAAGCACGACTCGGACGAACGCGAGCTGACCCGGCTGCATGCCGGCGAGATGTTCGGCGAGATGTCGCTGTTCGACGACCTGCCGCGCTCGGCCTCGGTCATCGCGGCCGGCGACGCCGAGGTTCTGGCGCTCGACCGCGACCATTTCAACAGCCTGGTCCAGCAGCGGCCGCAGATCCTGATGCAGATATGCAGGGTTCTGGTGACGCGCCTGCGGACCGCGATCTCTTGACCGCGGCGGCCGCGGGACTCGAAGTCACGCCGGCGCGCGCGGCGGTGGCGAAATCGTCCCCACGTCTCGACCGGCTGGCCGAGGCGCTGCGCCGGCTGGGACGGGAACTGATCGAAGCTCCGTTCGAGGTCCGGCTGCACGCGTTCGACGGGTCGCCGGAGCCGGCGCATTTCCCGGCCGAGGCCGCCCTGATCGCCGGCGCGTCGCTCCTTCGCCGGAGCGCGTTTCTCGCCGGCCGCGCCTGCGCGCGGGAAGCCCTGGCGGCGCTGGGCGTGGCGCCCTCCCCGCTTTTGCGCGAAGAATCCGGCGCCCCGATCTGGCCCGCCGGCATCGTCGGCTCGATCAGTCACGCCGGCGGCGTGGCCGGCGCGATCGTCGCGCGCGCCCCGACGATAATCGGAGTCGGACTCGACATCGACACCGCCGAGCCGATTCCCGAAGCGGCCACCGCCCGGCTCGTCGGCCGGCCGGACGAGCTGTCCGATGGCATCGACCTGGGCCGCGCCAAGCGGCTCTTCGTCGCCAAGGAGGCGGTCTACAAGCTCCACTTTCCGATCCAGCGGAAGTTCCTCGAATTTCACGATGTTCGCGTCGATCTGGACGCGGAGACGGGAGATTTCGTGGCGGAGATTCTCGATCCGCACCATGCAGAAATCGCCGCCGCGCGATATCGGGGCAAGTTGGTCGAGTCGGAGGGGATGCTGCTTGCGCTCGTCGGTTGCTAGGCCGCGCAGAGGTCGAATCCGCCGCCCGATGCGGCTCGGAGCCCCGCACAACCAGGCTGGACCGGCGTCGCGGATCGGCCATATCATCCGGTTGCGGCAGCGTCCAATGTTACAACGCGCGCGGCATCGATGAATGTTGAAGCGCCCAAGCGTCTAGACGCGCTGCCCGATGGCGAAGCGACGCTTGCATCCATGTTGCGGACGCGCGCGGCGTCGGCGCAGCGAGGCGCCGGCTTCAGCTTCCTCACCTACCGGAACGCGGACGACCCGGACGTCGTCCGGCTGAGCTTCGGCGAGCTGTTCGTCCGCGCGCGGGCGGTGGCGGCGAGCCTCCAGGCGAGCTGCGCGAGGGGCGCGCGCGCGCTGATCGTCTGTCCGCCGGGTTTCGACTACATCGCCGCGTTTTTCGGCTGCCAGCTCGCCGGCATGGTGGCGGTGCCCGCCTACCCGCCGCGCAACGCCAAGCATCTACCGAGGCTCCGAGCCATCATGGAAGACGCGGGCGTGGCCGCCGCGCTGGTCACGGACGAGCTCGTCGCTCGTCTCGGCGACTGGGCGGGAGACGCGACGCGTCCGCCCCACCTTGTACAGGTTGATCGAATTGACTCCGCGCTGGCCAACTCGTGGATCGATCCTCGCGTGCAGCCGGACGATCTCGCCTTCCTGCAATACACGTCGGGCACGACCGGCGCGCCGCGGGGCGTGATGGTGCGCCACGCCCAGGCACTGGAGAATGTGCGCCAAGTCGCGGATCTGCTGCGCTTGGGTTCCGCGGACTCCGGGATGCTCTGGCTGCCGCCCTATCACGACATGGGGCTGGTCGGCGGGCTGCTCGTGCCCGTCGCGTCCGGACTTAACTGCGCGATGATGGCGCCGGCGGCGTTCCTGCAACGACCGGCGCGCTGGCTCGAGGCCATCTCCGCGCTCGGCGCGACGGTGACGGCGGCGCCTAACTTCGCCTGGCGGATGTGCGCCGAGGAAATCTCCGACGCGGAGATCGCGCGTCTCGATCTGTCCACGCTGCGCCACGCGCTGTCCGGCGCCGAGCTGGTGCGCCGCGACACGCTCGATGCGTTCGCGCGCAAATTTGCCGGCCGCGGATTCCGTCGCGAGGCCTTCGCGCCGGTGTATGGCATGGCCGAGACGGTGCTGCTCGCCTGCGGCGGGGCGCGTACGGCGCCGCCGCCGGCGCTCCGCTTCGATTTGGCCGAATTGACCGCGGGGCGTGCGGTGCCGGTTTCCGATGATCCCCACGACGGCGGGCGCGGCCGGATCGTCGTATCCTGCGGGCGCGCCATTCCGGGGCACCAGCTCCGCATCGTCGATCCGGAGACGGGCCGGCCCCGCGATGGGGGCGAGGTCGGCGAAATCTGGCTGTCCGGTCCGACCATCGCGGACGGCTATTGGAACCGGGCGGAGGAGACCGCGCGGACATTCCGCGCGCGCGCCGCCGACCGGCCCGCCGGCCCGGACTTCCTGCGCACCGGCGATCTGGGCGCGGTGGTCGAGGGCGAGCTGTACGTCCTCGGGCGCATCAAGGAAATGATCGTGGTGCGCGGGCGCAAGCACTATGCGCAGGATATCGAGGCTTCGGTAGCCGCCGGCGATCCGATCTTCGGGCAGGACCGCACGGTCGCGTTCGGCATCGAGGAGGGCGGCGAGGAGCGGCTCGTGGTGCTGCACGAATTGTCGCGCGCCGCCCTGCGCGATCTCGATGTCGACTCCCTGGCGGCGGCGGCGCGGAGATCGGTTGTCGACGGCCACGAGATCGACGTCGCCGCGATCGCCTTCGTGAGGCCGGCCAGCCTGCCGCGGACGAGCTCCGGCAAGCTGCGGCGCGCGGGCGCGCGCGATCTCTATCTTGCCGGCGAGCTCGATCCGGTGGGCGTCTGGCGCCCCGCCTCGGAAGCCAGGAAAGCCGAGCCGCCGGATGGCGGCGCGCGGTCGGACGCGCCACGGCGCGCGATTTTCGACATCGTCCGCCGCTTGCTCGCCGAACTGGCCAATCTCGACCACGGCACGCTGACGCCCGCGACCGAACTGGGCGCGCTCGGCCTCGATTCGTTGCAGGTGACGCGCCTCGCCGCCAGGCTGGGCGAGGCGACCGGGCGCCGGCTCGACCTGGCGGACCTGTTCGAGGCGCCGACCCTCGGCGATCTGGCCGCCCTGGTCGAGCGCGCGCCCGAAGAGGGAAATTTCGACCCGATCCTGCCGGTGTCCCGCGCGGGACCGCTGCCGCTCTCCTACCAGCAGGAGCAGCTCTGGTTTCTCCAGCAGCTCGACGCGTCCGCGCAGGCGGCCTACACGGTCGTCCGCGCGCTGCGGCTGATCGGCGATCTAGACCGCTCCGCTCTGGCCTACGCCGTCGAGCAGTTGGTGATTCGTCACGAGAGCCTGCGCACGCGCATCGCCGTGGCGGATGATGGCCCGTCGCAGGCCATCGACGAGTCGGGGTCGTTCGCGCTGCGCCGCGAGTCCGCCGCCGCGCTCAGGCCCGAGGCGATGCGCGAACGCGTCGCGGCCTTCGCCCGCGAACCGTTCGACCTCGAACGCGGGCCGCTGTTCCGCGCGCTGCTGCTCGAAGTCTCGCCTGACGACAATCTGATCGTCCTGTGCGGCCACCATGCCGTTCTCGACGGCTGGTCCGCGGCGCTTCTGCTGCGCGAGGCATCCGAACTGTATCGCGTCAAGCGGGCCGGCCGCTCCGCCCGGCTGCCCGCGCTCGGCGTGCAATATGCCGACTATGCGCACTGGCAGCGCCGCTGGCTCGCCGGTCCGCACCTCCGGCGCCAGATGGAATTCTGGCGTGGGCTGCTCGCCGGCTCGCCCGAGGCGATCTCGCTGCCCTTCGACCGCGCGCGCCCGTCCGCGGTCGACTATCGCGGCGGATCGGTGCCGCTCGCGGTGCCGGCGTCGCTGACCCGGGAACTGAAAGCCCTCGGTCGGTCGCGCCGCGCGACGCTGTTCATGGTGCTCCAAGCCGCCTTTGCCGTGCTGCTGCACCGCCTGGGGGGCGATACCGACCTGGTGGTGGGCACCGCGATCGCCGGCCGCCGGCGCAGCGAGCTGGACCGCATCGCCGGCTATTTCGCCAACACGCTGGCGCTGCGCCACCGGATCGATCCGGCCGAGCGGTTCGCCGATCTGCTCGATCGTACTCGCGCGATCGTGCTCGCCGCGTTGGAGAACCAGGACGTACCGTTCGAGGCGGTGGTGGAGGCCATGCGTCCCAAACGCAGCCTGAGCCACGCCCCGCTGATGCAGACCATGCTGCTGCAAAGCCAAAGCGACGTGCTCGAACGCGAGCTGAATCTGCCCGGGGTCGAGGTCCGCACCTTCGAGACGGAGGAAGTGGCGGCGCAGTTCGAGCTGTCGATCAGCTTGAGCGAGACGGCGGACGGGCTCGAAGGCGCGTTGACCTACCAGAAGTCGCTGTTCGACCATGCAAGCGCCGAGCGGTTCGTCGGCCATTTCCTCGTCCTTCTGGCCGGGATCGCGGCCGATGCCGGACGGTCGGTTTCCGCTTTGCCTCTGCTGACTGCGCGGGAGCGCGATCTCGTCGTGCACGGGTTCAACGCGACCGGCGGCGATTTCCCGCGCGACCGGACCGTCCTCGACCTGTTCGAGGAACGCGCCGCCGCCGATCCCGGTCTGGTCGCCGTGATCGATGGCGAGCGGCAGATCGGCTATGGCGAGATCGACCGAATCGCCAACCGGCTGGCACGGCGTCTGCGCGCGCAGGGCGTGGGTCCGGAGACGGTCGTCGCCATCTGCCTCGAACGTTCGGCGGAACTGATTTTGGCGCTGCTGGCGATCTGGAAGGCGGGCGGCGCCTATCTGCCGCTCGATCCCGCGCATCCCGACGAGCGCCTGGCATTCATGCTCGTGGACGCGGACGCGAAGGTCATCGTCACCGACGGCATCCACGCGCAGCGGCTTGCCGCCCTGGGCGCCAAGGGCGGTCGGACCGCGCGCATTGCCTTGGCCGACGATCCGGCGAGCTGGCAAGCGGATGGGCCGGCGGCGGACGCTCGCTTCACACCGGCCGAGCGCGGCGCGGTTCCCGATAATCTCGCCTATGTGATCTACACCTCCGGCTCTACCGGCAAGCCGAAGGGCGTGATGATCGAACACGCGGGATTGATGAATGCGGTCGCATGGATTCAATCCACTACCCGCCTTGGGCCCGGCGATGCCGTGCTGCAGTCCACCACCGCCACGTTCGATCTGTCGGTGTGGGAGCTGGTTTGGTGGATGGTCGCGGGCGCCCGCGTGGTCATGCTGGCGCCCGGCGCGCAACGCGATCCGGCCGCCGTCGCCGATTGCATCCGGCGCCACGGCGTGACTGTCGCCTGCTTCGTGCCGAGCCAGCTCGATGCACTGCTTGCGGCCGCGCGTTCCGTTCCCGAATCGCCCGGCGACTGGTCGCTGCGCGTGGTCTATACCAGCGGCGAACCGCTCGGCCCGGTGACGGTCCGCGCCTTCCATTCGGGTGCGATGCGTGGGCGCTCCGCCCAGCTGATCAACCTCTATGGGCCGACCGAGGCGACCATCGACGTCACCGCCTATCGGACGCGGGGCGACGAGACCTCGATTCCCATCGGCGCGCCGATCCGGAACGCGCGCGTCCACGTCGTCGACGCGAATTTCGAGCCGCAGCCGATCGGAGTGGTCGGCGAGCTGGTCGTGGGTGGAATACAGCTCGCGCGCGGTTATCTCGGGCGGCCCGGACTGACGGCCGAGAAATTCGTCGCCGACCCGTTTTCGGGCGAGCCCGGCGCGCGGCTATACCGGACCGGCGATCTGGGCCGCTGGCGGGCGAACGGCGAGCTCGAATTCGTCGGGAGGGCGGATCACCAGGTGAAGCTGCGCGGCATGCGGGTCGAGCTTGGCGAAATCGAGGCCGCGCTCGCCGCACTGCCCGAGATCCGCCAAGCGGCGGTGGTGGCGCGTCGAGACGCGGCGGGCGATCTGCGCCTGATCGCCTTTATCGTCCCGCGCGGCATGCCCGACGAAGCGGCCGGCGGACCGGGCCCGGCGATCGAGTCCGCGTCGGCGCCCCATACGCGGGTCGATGCGGAGAATCTGCGGGCGGCGCTTCGGCGGACGCTGCCCGATTACATGGTTCCGTCGGGTTTCGTCGCCATGTCACGGCTGCCGGTGAACGCTTCGGGCAAGGTCGACCGCAAGGCGCTTCCCGACGCCGAGGCAAGCGCCGCGCGCGCCACCTATCTCGCGCCCCGCACGGAGGTCGAAACGCGTGTGGCGAGCGCCTTCGCGGAGCTGCTGGGTGCGCCGCGGGTTGGGTTGCGCGACAATTTCTTCGACCTCGGCGGACACTCGCTCCTGGCGGCACGGCTGGCGGCCAGGCTGGCCTCCGCCACCGGCAAGTCGGTGCCGGTGCGCGCGGTGTTCGAGGCCCCCACCGTCGAGGCGTTGGCCGCGCGCGTAGAGGCACTGCCGGCGGGCATTCATCGCATCGCGGTGGACGAGGACGGCTCCGCCGTGTCGTTCCAGCGCGAACTCGACTGGCTGTGGGGCAAAAGCGAAGGCTATGCCACCACCAGCAACATCCTGTTCCAGGCCAGCGGACCGTTCGACGCCGAGGCGATGGCGAAGGCGGCGCACTGGCTGATCGCCCGGCATCCCATGTTGGGCACCCGCTACGTCGAAGTCGGTACCCGGCTGGTACCCGAACGGACCGGCGGGGAGGGCGACGCGGTACATCCGGTACTCGATTGCTCCGACTGGGAGTGGGAGCGGATCGAGGCCGCGATCCGGGAGCGCGCATCGGCCGCCCTCGATTCGGAGTCGGATTGCCCGTTTCAGATGTTCATGTTCCGGCAGGGCGGAGACAGCCACCACATCCTGTTCAAGTATTGCGGCTCGGCGTTCGATCTGTGGTCCGAGAACATCATCATGGCGGACCTGCTGGGCCAGTATCACCGGATCGCATCCGGACTGCCCGCGATCGCGCCGACGCCGGCCGCGGCGATCACCTATTTCGATTACTCGTCCCATCAGCGGAAGTTGATGGGCGCGCGCGAGACCCGGGCCGCCGCGCAATTCTGGGCCGACTATCTCGACGGAATCCCCCCTGCGCTCGCGCTCCCCTTCGATCGCCCGATCGACTACAACTACGAGAACTGGTCCGCGGGCAATGCGCAATTCGCGCTGGGCGAGGCGGCGGCCGCCCGTCTGGTCCGGACGGCGCGGGCGACGGGCCGCTCGCCCTATCTGCTGTTGCTGACCGCGTTCTGCGAGACCATCGCCAGGATCGCCCGACAAGACCGTTTCTGCGTGTTCCGCACCGTGTCGGGCCGTGACGAATTCGCACCCGAGCAGATCGAGCATGTGGTCGGACTGTTCGCCTCGATGCAGCCCTTCGCCGTGCGATTTGCCGGTTGCGCGGGCTGGCCGGAGAGGGTTCGGGCGGTGGAGCGAAGCTTGGCCGAATCGGAGTTCGCCGCGTCGCGACGCTTCGAGGCGGTGCAGCTCGACGCGGTCCGCCGCCGGTTCGCCTCGATCCGGCCGCCGCGGGGCGCGCCGGCCGCGCCGCTTGCGCGGCTCGATGCCGACGCCGCGCTCGCCATCTACGGCAAGGCCGGGGAAGGCCCCGGGGCCGGCTGGGACTTCGCCAACATGGTGTGCCAGGCGGCGTTCAATTTCTACGACTACCGGGGCGATCAGAACGTCGCGCGCATCGGCAGGATCAGCGCGGTCCTGGCGGAGGAACGCGGGGTGGGCTTCGCCCGCGCTCCGGTCGAGGTCGAATCGACCGCGGATGCGTATCTCTATTTCTCGGTGATCTGGCACGAGACGGTCGAGGTGAATGTCTCCTATGTGCGGCATTATTTCGAGCCGGCGACCGTCGCCGCGATCTGGGCGCAGTTCGAGGAAGCGCTGGGCGAATGCCTCGATGCGTTGCCGGGCGCGCGTTCCGGCGAGGCCGCGACGGCCGCCCAGTAGCCGCGCGCGGGACGAAGGGGGGAAGATGAGCTGGACGGACACGGACCTGGTCGAAATCCGGCCGGCGCGGCGCGGCCTCGGCGCCTTCGCGCGCGTGCCCATTCCGCGAGGCAGGATCGTCGGAGCGTTCCAGGGACCCGTCGCGCGCTTCCCGAAAGGAGCAAATGGGATCGAGTTCGGCGACACCGACCTGCACATGCTGCTCGAACTGTACGAAGACGAACGGCAGCTGATCGCGCTCACCCTCCCCGATCTTCACGAGCCGGTGAACCGGATCAACCATTCCTGCGAGCCGAATTGCGTTCTCACCGGCATCCACGGGCTCACCATGGTGGCGGAACGCGACATCGCCGCCGACGAGGAGCTCACCTTCGACTACCGGCCGATCACGCTCTATCCGATCGGCGTGCCGTGTTGGTGCGAGACTCCGCGCTGTGTCCTGTGACAGAGTTGCGCACGGGGGAGGACGGAACCGCGAAATGAGCGAGGGGGGCGACACGTTCCGGGTTCTGATCAATGACGAGGAACAATACAGCCTGTGGCCCGCGCACAAGGAGATCCCCAGGGGATGGCGGCAACTAGGTCTCGTCGGAAGCAGGGAAGCCTGCCTGGCTTACGTCGAGGAAAACTGGACCGACACGACCCCGGCGAGCGTGCGCCGGCAGCGTCGCTAGGCGGCACACACCGGGCGGCAAGCCGGGCCCGGCGAGCGATCAAGCACGCGCGCTTCGGCGGGCGGCTGGCGATCCTGGGCTTCGGCAGCATCGGACAGGGCGTCCTGCCGCTGATCCTGCGCCATATCGACATCGATCCCAAGCGCATCACCATCGTCAATGCCGAGGAGCGCGGCCAGGAGCTCGCCCGCGCGCTGGGGGTGCGCTTCGTGCGATCACCGCTGGCGAAGTCGAACTACCGCGACGCGCTCGGTCCCGAGCTGGGCCCCGGCGATTTCCTGCTCAATCTGTCGGTCGGCGTGTCGAGCATCGCGCTGATCGAACTCTGCCGCGAGTGCGGCGCGCTCTATCTCGACACCTGCATCGAAACCTGGGCCGAGGACGATCTGGCCACGCCAGCCTCTCCCGCCACCTACTCCAGCTATGCCTTCCGCGAGGCGGCGCTGGCCTTGCGCGG
>JASHSH010000081.1 GCA_030040955.1 Rhodospirillales bacterium | reverse complement strand
GAAGTCGAGCACGATCTGCTCGTTGCCGTGGTACCCGTCGATGAAGGCGAAATCGACCGGCCCGTCGAATTGCCCGCGCGCGATCTCGCCGACATCCCCGGGCGAGACGCCCCGCACCGCCCGCACGCGCAGCCCGGCCTCGGCGGCGATCGAATTGGTCAGCTCGATCCCGTCGAGCGAATTCTGGTCGAAGCCCGCGTCGATGGCCACCACCCTGCCCTCGGGCGCGAGCAGGCCGAGCGCCAGCGAGCTCCAGCCGAACGAATTGCCGATCACCAGCATCCGCGCGGGGCGCCAGTCGGCGAACAGGCATTCGAGGAATTGGATCTCCTGCGGCGCGATGCCGAGCCCGTTGGTGTAGCTCGCGCCGTCGCGCAGCAGCCAGGTGAAGTTTGCCTCCAGGAACCCGCCCCAGAACAGCGGATTGAGACCAGTCACCGGGGTGAAGCCGCGGCGCCGGTAGAGTTCGAACAGGCGTGGAAGGATGCTCACGGAAGCGCGCGCCGCCAATCCGTCCGGGCGCGCGGAGCCGTTCAGTGCACGCTCAGGGGCTCGAGATCGTGCTGGCGGGCCGCCGCCTCCGCTACCTCGCGGCTCTCCGCCGCGCCGATCGGGGTTCCGTTGGCGGCGAAGATCGTCCAGGCCCGCTTGCCCTCGACTTCGGCGAGCCGGATATAGGCGACGTCCTCGACGCCCCAGGCCGCAAAATCGCGCGGCGACATCGTACCCGACCAGGTGCCGGGCCGCGCCGGATAACCGTTCATGACTCATCTCCCTTCGTCCGACCCGGCGTCAGATCGATCGCCCGGCCGCCGGTCTTTCCCTTGCCGCCCGTGCGGCCGATCGGAATGTTGCGCACCTGGCTCTCGGGCAGCGGGCGGCGCAGATCGACATGCAGCAGCCCGTTGTCGAGATTGGCGCCGACCACGTCGATTCCTTCGGCGAGCACGAAGCTGCGCTGGAACTGGCGCGCCGCGATGCCGCGATGCAGAAACACGCGGTTCGAGTCCTCCTCGCCCTGGCGGCCGCGGATGACGAGTTGGTTGTCCTCGACCGAGACCGCTAGGTCGTCCTCGCCGAAGCCGGCCACGGCCAGGGTGATGCGCAACCGGTCCTCGCCGATCTGCTCGATATTGTAGGGCGGATAGCCTTCCGGCGAGGTCTTGGAGATGCGGTCCAGGACGCGCTCGAAATGGTCGAAGCCAAGCAGCAGCGGGCTGTTGAACACGGAAACGCGGGTCATACGTCCTCCTCGCCAGGGAGCGAGCACGAATGCGGGCCCTTGCGGCACCCAATCGGGGCGGTCCTCGCGGCTCCGCCACCGTCTTAATGTGGGGCGGATGCTCGTCCAGTCAAGCGGATAGCGGCCGCGCTGCCCGCCTCAATGCGGCTCCCAGCCATCATGGCCGGGCTTGACCCGGCCATCCACGGAATCACGGCGACGAGTGCGTGGATGCCCGGGTCACGGGCTACGCCCGGCCCGGGCATGACGGGTGAACGAGCGGTCCGGCCCGCCCAGCCTTGATTTTTCGGCTCGATTCCCCGAAATAGCGGCGCCATGAGCACCCTTGCGCAGGAAGTGGCGCGGCGGCGCACCTTCGCGATCATTTCGCATCCCGACGCCGGCAAGACCACGCTGACCGAGAAGCTGCTGCTCTATGGCGGCGCGATCCAGATGGCGGGCGCGGTGCGGGCGCGCGGCGCCCAGCGGCGCACCCGCTCGGACTGGCTGGCGATCGAGCGCGAGCGCGGCATTTCGGTCACCGCCTCGGTGATGTCGTTCGAGCATGCCGGGCTAGCCTTCAACCTGCTCGACACGCCCGGCCACGAGGATTTCAGCGAAGACACCTATCGCACGCTGTCCGCCGTCGACTCGGCGGTGATGGTGCTCGACGCCGCGCGCGGCATCGAGGCGCGCACGCGCAAGCTGTTCGAGGTGTGCCGGCTGCGCGACGTGCCGATCGTCACCTTCGTCAACAAGATCGACCGCGAGGGCCGCGAACCGTTCGACCTGCTCGACGAGATCGAGAAGACGCTGGCGCTCGACGTGACCCCGCTGGCCTGGCCGATCGGCATGGGCGGCACGCTGAAGGGCGTCTACGACCTCATCGGCGACCGGGTGCTGCTGGCGCCACGGCTCAGCGAGGCGGAGGGCGAGGTCGAACGGGCGGAGGCGATTCCGCTCGCGCTGGAGGACGGGCGCCTCGATGCTCTCGTCGGCGCGGAAGCCGCGGCGCGGCTGCGCGAGGAGGTCGCGCTGGTGCGCGGCGCCTGCCCGCCCTTCGATCTGGGCGCGTTCCGCGCCGGACATCTGACTCCCGTGTATTTCGGCTCGGCGTTGCGCAATTTCGGCGTGCGGGAGCTGCTCGACGGGATCGGCCGCCTGGCGCCCGCGCCCGGGCTGCGTCCCGCCGAGCCGCAGCCGGTGGCGCCCGACGGCGAAGAGGTCACCGGTTTCGTGTTCAAGGTGCAGGCCAATATGGACCCGCTGCACCGCGACCGCATGGCGTTCTTCCGCCAGTGCTCGGGCCGCTTCCGCCGCGGCATGAAGCTCACCCATCTGCGCAGCGGCAAGGCGATCACGGTGGCTAGCCCGGTGTTCTTCCTCGCCCGCGAGCGCGGCCTGGCCGAGGAAGCCTATCCCGGCGACATCGTCGGCATCCCCAACCATGGCAGCCTGCGCATCGGCGACACGCTGACCGAGGGTTCGGCCATCCGCTTCACCGGCATCCCGAATTTCGCACCCGAGATTTTGCGCCGCGTGCGGCTCGACGATCCGATGAAGGCGAAGCAGCTGCGCCGCGCGCTGGAGAATCTCTCGGAGGAGGGCGTGAGCCGGCTGTTCAAGCCGCTCAACGGCTCGGCCTGGATCGTCGGCGTGGTGGGGCCGCTGCAATTCGACGTGCTCGCGCACCGCATCCGCTCGGAATACGATTTGCGCGCCGGCTTCGAGGACGCGCCGTTCGAGACCGCGCGCTGGATCGCCGGCGGCGAGAAGAGCGAGATCGAGCGATTCGTCTCGGCCAATTCGCAGGCGATGGCCGAGGACCCCGACGGCGCGCTGGTGTTCCTCGCCCGCAACGCCTGGGCGCTGGGCCGCGCGCAGGAGGATTTCCCCAAGCTCACCTTCGCCGCGGTCCGGGAGCAGGCGTGAGGGGCGAAGCCGGCCTCGCCGACCGCCTCGCCCGCGCCTTCGCCGAAATCGAGGCGGGCAGGGGCGAGGAGGCCGCGCGACTTGCCCGCGACCTTGCCCGCGAGCGGCCTGACCTGCCGGGGCTTCCCTATCTGAACGGGCTGATCGCGCTCGATGCCGGCGAGGGCGCGAAGGCGGCGCGGTATCTAAAGCTGGCGCTGGCCGCGAGGCCGGACGAACCACCGTTGCTGCTCGCCATGGCACGCGCCCAGGCGATGCAAGGCCGCGACGCCGAGGCCGAAGCGGTCTACCGCCGCCTGCTCGCGCCCGCGCCGGACGCGCGCGCCGCGCGGCGCGAACTCGCCGCCCTTCTGGTCAAGCGCGGACTCGCCGAGTCCAAGCCCGCGCTTTACGAGGAGGCCGTGGCGCTCGATCCCGATTCGCTGCTCGGGACCTGGCTGCTGGCCGAGGCGCGCGCACGCGCGGGCGAGACCGAGGCCGCGATTCGGGCCTATCGGCGCGCGATCGAGCTGGACCCGGACGACCGCTACGGCGCGAGCCTCGCGCTCGCCCGGCTCGGCGCCGCGCCCGCGCCGCAACAGGCGCCCGCCGCCTTCGTGCGCAATCTGTTCGACCAATATGCCGAGACGTTCGACGCCGCGCTGGTGGCGAAGCTGCGCTACCGCGCGCCGGAATTGCTGCTGGACGCGATCCGGCGCGCCCTCGGCGCGGGCCCGTTCGACGCCTGCGACATCGGCTGCGGCACGGGGCTGATGGGCGCGGCGCTGCGTCCCCTCGCCGCCCGTCTCGACGGCATCGATCTCTCGGACGCCAGCATCGCCAAGGCCCGCGCGCGTGGCGTGTACGAGGAGCTGCTGCTCGGTGACATCGCCGAACGCCTCGCCGCCCGCCAAGGCGTCTACGATCTCGTGGTCGCCGCCGATGTGCTCGTCTATGTGGGCGAGCTTGCCCCCATCTTCAGCGCGGTGTTCGGCTCGCTGCGGCCGGGCGGCGGATTCGCCTTCTCGGTCGAGCGCGGCGAGGGCGAGGGTTGGACATTGCAGGAGAGCAGCCGCTTCGCGCATTCGGAGACCTATATCCGCTGCCGCGCGGCGGCGGCCGGCTTCGCGGTGACCCTGCTGGAGGAGGCATCGACGCGCGAGGATCGCGGTGCGCCGGTGCCCGGTCTGATCTGCGTGCTGCGGAAACCCGCATGAGCGAGAACGCGAACGCGCGGCGGCGTCTGCGCCTGCTGCCCGGGCGCTCGCGGCGGCTGCGCGCCGGGCATCCCTGGGTCTATTCGAACGAGATCGCGATGGACGCCGTCGCCAAGGCGCTGCCGCCCGGCGGGATCGTGAGCATCGTCGATGCCGGCGACGAGCGGCTGGGCTGCGGCACGTTCAATCCGCATACGCTGATCGGGGTGCGGATGCTGTCGCGCGACGCCGACGCCGCCATCGACCGCGCCTTCCTCGCCGGGCGCCTGGCAGACGCGCTGCGGCTCCGCGAGCTTCTGTATCCGCGCCCGTTCTACCGCTTGGTCCATGCCGAGGCCGATGGGCTGCCCGGCCTGGTGATCGACCGCT
>JASHSH010000012.1 GCA_030040955.1 Rhodospirillales bacterium | reverse complement strand
ACAGGCCGAAGATCGCGGCCGCCACCAGCGCGACGATCAATGTCGGCACCGCGATGAAAGTCTCCGCCGCGCGCAGCACCAAGCTCTCCGCCAGGCCGCCCAAGATCGCCGCGACGCCGCCGGCGGTGGCGCCCCCGAAAAATCCGGCCGCCCCGACGATGAGGATCACCGCGCCCGTGCGCCAGCCTCCATCGACGAGGCGCGCAAGCAGATCCCGGCCCAGATGATCGGTGCCAAGCGGATGCGCCCAGGACAATCCGGCGAAGCGCAGCGACAGATCGACCGCATTGGGATCGCGCGCCTGGCCGAGCGCGGCAAGCAGGACGAGCGCCAGCAGCGCCGCGGCGAGAAGCCTCGCCGGTTTCACGCGGCGCGCGGATCGAGACGCGCGAGCAGCGCCTGGGCGATCGCGTTGAGCAGCAGCAACCATATCGCCACCACCATCACATAATCCTGGAGCACGAAATAATCGCGCGACTCGACGCTATCGACGAGAAACTGGCTGATGCCGGGCAGGCCGAACAGCACCTCCACGGCGGCCGAGGCGCCGATGGCCCACGCCGCCTCCGATCGCGCGGCCGCGAGCAAGGCGAGCAGCCCGTGGCGCTGCCCGTGGCGCCACAGTGCCCGCCTCCTCGACAGCCCCTTCGCCAGAGCGGTGAGCATGAACGGCGTCGCCGACACTTCGAGAATGCCGCGGCGGTATACGCGCGCCAGCACGCCCATGGATCGAAACGCGATCAGGAGAATGGCCAGCCCGACCGAGCCGGGATTGGCGCCGAACGGATGCAGCAGATGAAGCCGCGCCGCCAGCAGCCAGATCGCGGCGAGGCCGAGCAGGAACGGGGGCGCGGCCTGCGCCAGCGCGGCCAGGAGCCGGCTCGCGCGGTCGGCGAGACCGTTCGGCGCAAGCGCCGCGAAGAAGCCCAGCGGCACGGAGCCGAAAATCGCCAGCAACAGGCCGCCGATCCCGAGGCCGAGCGAAAGCGGCAGGCGCCCGAGCAGCTCGCCGATCACCGGCAGTCCGGTGCGGAACGAGATGCCCCAGTCGCCCACGGCGAAGCGGGCGAGCCAGAACAGGTAGCGCGCCGGCAGCGGCACGTCGAGACCCCATTGCTGGCGCAACGCCGCCACCGCCTCCGGCGTCGGCGCCACGTTCCAGGCGGTCAGCGCGGTGATCACCGGGTCGGCGGGCATCGCCGCGATCAGCGCGAACGCCACCGCCGACAGCGCGATGAGGAGAAGCAGATGGCGTGCCGCGAACGCCATGCCGGCTCAATCGGCCTCGCCGATATCGGCCCGGAGCACGTGATAGTCCGAGCCCCAGGGCCGGTACCCGGCCAGACGTTTGGACAGGCCGACATACCAGTCGGGCGAGACGAGATAGGCGATCGGGACGTCCGCGAACACCACCGCTTCCGCCGCCGCCGCGATCTCCGCGCGCTTCTGGCCATCCGCCTCGGCCGCGAACTTGTCGAGGATCGCGTCGAGCGCGGGATTGGCGTAGCGGGCGAAATTGAGCGCCGCGCCGGTGCGCAGCATCGAATTGAAGAAGAAAGCGGGATCGCCGCTCGGCGCCGTGTTCTGGGCCCAGAGCAGCAGATCGAAATCGCCGCCGGCCGCCGCACCGCTCGGGTCATTGACGATGGCGGTGTCGACGGCGAAGCCGACCGCCTGCAATTGCGCCTTGACCACGGGCAGCATGGTGACGAGATCGGGGCGCTGCGGATAGGCCAGAACCTTCAACCGCAGCGCTTGTCCGCCTTTCGACCGCGTTCCGTCGGACCCCGCCGCCCAGCCGGCCTCGTCCAGCCGCCGCCGCGCGGCCGCGAGATCGGAGGGACGCGGCGCCCTATCGGCGAACGGGAAATAGGGCGCGAAGGCGCCGGTCGCCGGCCGTCCGCCCTCGATGGCAGCGACGAGCTGCGCGCGGTCGAGCGCGCGGTCGATCGCTTGCCGGACCGCGGCATCGGGCACCCGCTGCGTATTGATCAGCGCCATATACTGATAACCGACCGGGAACGATTTGATGGTTCGATCCGGCTCGCCCCGGACGCTCGCCAAGGACTGGACCGGCAATCCGAAGGCGAGGTCGAGGTCGCCCGCCCGGAACGCGAGCGCCATCGCCTGCGCGTCGCCGAATTTCTCGACCGTCACCGGCGAGCGCTTGTCCGCGCCGGGATAATGCGGGTTGGGCACCAGGTCGAGTTCCGCGTCCGGCGTGAACTTGGCCACCTGGTAGGGCCCGCTGAACCTGGCGCCGCCGTCCGGTTCGAGCCGGTACACGATCATCGGCCATTCGGCGAACAGCGCGGCGATCGCCGGAACCGGCCTGGCCGTCGTCACCTTGAGCGTCAGCGGGCCTTCGGGCGCGAAGCTCAGCATCCCGCCGGTCGCCAGCGCCGTCTTGTTGGTCGCGAATGTGTGGTTGAGCGCCGTGGACACCGCGTCCGCATCCACCTCGGTACCGTCGGAGAAATGCCGCCCGGGCTTCAGCGTCACTTCCCAGTCGAGATCGTCGAGGCGCCGGACGGCGGCGGCCAATTGCGGTTGCAGGACTCCGTTCTCGTCCACGGTGTAGAGATTTTCCCCGATCCCTTCGCTG
>JASHSH010000080.1 GCA_030040955.1 Rhodospirillales bacterium | reverse complement strand
CGGCCCGAAACTTCTCCAACCCGATCCGGCGGGTTTCGGCCGAGCGGAGCTCGGCGTTCTGGGCGCGTAGTTCATCCGTCTGCTCTCGCACGGCGGCAAGCTCGTTCTCGTTGGCCTGGAGCGCCGCCCGGACCTGGCGCCGCGCCGCCCAGATGATCGCCCAGATCGTGAGAAGGCCGGCCACCAGCGCCAGGAGCCCGGTGATCAGCGTCTGCCAGTGATCGACGATTTGCCAGAGTGGGTCTACCACTGTGTATGTGCTCATTGCGCAGGTCTCCTTCGTTCGGATCGGCCCGCAACAGCACGAGCCTCCCTGAGTACATACGCAAGTCCTCCGGCCGAGCCCGTTAGATGCGCGCCGGCGCGGACGATCAAGCGCCGATTCGGACGATGGCCGCTTCCGACCGTCCGGAAGATTAGGCTGATATTTCAACAATTAGACCGATGCGGACGGTCGGACCGATCAAATCCGATTTCCGTACCCATCCGCGCCCCCGAATTTAGAAAATCGGCTACAGCCTTGAAATTGTGGCTTTCGCCGTTTGGCGGCATGTCGCGACCGGCGCGAAGAGCAATGGCTTAGCGGCGCGAGGCCTGGCGGGCTGCATAATCGGCACGATGGCAATGTCGTTGAATTGGCAGCGTTCCGTCCGCGCGGCCCGCAAACCCGAGCCCGCGCAAGAATTCTTCAAGTGGCTGACTTTCCTGGAACTGGCGCGGCGGCGCCTACAAGCCCGTGCCCGCCGGCGGCTGCTTCGTCAGCTCGAGCGCGACGCACCGATGGCAATCACCTGGCCGGTCTTCTCGTCGCCTGACGGCCGGACGGTCGTGCAGTATTCGCCCCACTCCTCCATGACCCGCCGGCGCTTCTCGAAGAGGTCGCCGCGGCGGTACGCCGCCTCCACCTTGTTGCCGATCGTGTGCGCGAGGGCCATTTCCACGACCTTGTCGTCGAAGGCAGTGCGCTCGGCGGCCCAATCCCGGAATGTCGAGCGGAACCCGTGCACGGTGATGTCGCGGCGCTTCATCCTGCGCAGGAGTTCTATCATCGCCATGTTCGACATGTGCGCGTCGGTCGAGGGCCCCTCGAATATGAACGCTTCCGCCGACGGCGGTGCATGCGTCGCGCGAGCCGCCAGCACTCGGTCGATCACGTCGCGCGCCGCGCGCGATAGCGGCACGCGATGCTCCTTTGCCGCCTTCATTCGCTCGGCCGGCAGGGTCCAGACATTAGCGCCCAGGTCGAATTCGCCCCATCGCGCGCCGATCACTTCGCCCGTTCTCAAGCAGGTGAGTATCGTGAGTTCCAGAGCCAGCGCCGCCGCACCGCCGCGAGCGCGGAGCGATGCCATGAAGGTGGCGACCTGGGCGTACGGCAACGCGTGATGGTGTTTGACCGATGCCGCGCGGGTCCTGCCAGGCAGGATGTTCTCGAGGTGCCGCGCCCAGCGTGCCGGATTCTCGCGCCGATCGTCGATCTTGGACATGGCGCCGGCGAGCACCGCCTCGATGCGGCCGCGCACGCGGCGAGCTGTCTCCGCCTTGGTCATCCAAATCGGTTCGAGCACCTTCACCACTAGCGCCGTGTCGATCATCTGAATCGGTACGTCGCCGATCACTGGGTAGACGTAGGTCATCAGCGTAGTTTCCCACTGCCGAGCATGAATGGCATTCCGCCAGCTGGCGCGGTTGGCGCGAATATGCGCCTCCGCCGCCTCCTTGAAGGTGATAGCTCTTGCGGCCGCCGCCTTCGCACTTGCCCGCCTGTCTCTTCGTTCGTCGATGGGATCCTTGCCTTCGGCTCTCAGCGCGCGGGCCGCGGCAGCTAGTTCGCGTGCCCGAGCGAGCGAGACGGCGTGGACCGAGCCCAGGCCCATCCAGCGCCCGCGGCCATTCGTTCTGTAGCGAAATAGCCAGCTCTTCGCCTTGTCGGCTCCGTCACCGGTGACTTGCAGATAAAGACCGCCGCCGTCGGCATACAACCCGTTCTCGGTCTTTCTCGCCACGGCTAGGGCCGAGAGCCTCTCCAAGGTTCGAGCCACCGCGCTACCTACGCAATTACCTACGCACGATGGTCAAATTCTGCCAGACAGAGCCGGACGACGCAAGATGCAGTCGGACGTGTAGTGCCCTGTTGAATTGAGATTTTCAAGAGATCAGCCCAAAAACTTCAAGCGTTTAAGGGGCTGCGATGGCGGAAGGGGGGGGATTCGAACCCCCGGTACGGGTTTACCCCGTACGGCGGTTTAGCAAACCGCTGGTTTAAGCCACTCACCCACCCTTCCGGGGGCCACGCAGGCCGAGCGGTTCTACAGGAGGTCGCGCGCGAGCGTCAATCGAAGGCGCGGGCGCGCGCCGCTCAGCCGGCCAGCTTCGCCTTCAGCCGCTCGTTGACGAGCGCGGGATTGGCCTTGCCCGCCATCGCCTTCATCACCTGACCGACGAAGAAGCCGAACAGCTTGTCCTTGCCCGCGCGATATTCGGCGAGCTTGTCCGCGTTCGCCGCCAGCACGCGCGCGATTGCCGCGTCGATCGCGCCGGTGTCGGTCACCTGGCGCAGGCCCTTCTCCTCGACGATCGAAGCCGGCGGCTTGCCGGTCTCGACCATCTGCTCGAACACCTGCTTGGCCAGCGTGCCGGAGAGCGTCCCGTCGCGGATCAAATCGATCAGCGCGCCGAGATCGGCCGCCGACACTGGGGGCGTCTCGATGGTCTTGCCGGTGCGGTTGAGCGCGGCGAA
>JASHSH010000079.1 GCA_030040955.1 Rhodospirillales bacterium | reverse complement strand
TCGCGCGCCACGATCTCGCGCATGCGCGCCTCGATCCTGGCGAGATCGTCGGGCGTGAAGGGCTGGTCGCGGGCGAAATCGTAGTAGAAGCCGTTCTCGATCGCCGGGCCGATGGTCACCTGGGTGTCGGGATAGAGTTCCTTCACCGCCTCGGCCATCAGATGCGCGGCGTCGTGGCGAAGTATCTCCAGCGCGGCCGGGTCCTTCGCGGTGACGACGGCGACGGCGGCGTCCGCCGCGATCGGGCGGGAAAGGTCGCGCAGCTCGCCGTCCACGCGCACGGCCAGCGCCGCCTTGGCGAGGCCGGGCCCGATGTCGCGCGCGAGCTCGGCCCCGGTGACCGGACGGTCATAGGCGCGCTTGCTTCCATCGGGCAGGGTGAGCGTGGGCATGGGGATGGGGGATATTGGGGGGCTGCCGCGGGTCGGGCGGAACATCGGCGGAAGCCGCCGCCGAGTCAAGGCGGGGCGAGCGAGCAAATCATGCGAAATTGACGCGGCGTGGCGCGTGGTGTAACCTAACAGGTGACGATACCGATGAGGTTACGAGACGGACGGGTAATCGCGTCACGAGGCTCGACCCTGCTCGGTGACGATGCGATCGACGTCTCGACGGTGCGCGGGAGTGCCGCCGGATGGCGATCAAGTCGTTTCGCCACAAGGGCGTGGCGGAGATTTTCCTGCGGGGTGGGTCGCGCCGCGTAGGGAGCCGCTATGTCAAGCGGATGAGCCTCGCGCTGGATGCCATGCACGCGGCGCTTCGGGTGGAGGACTTGCAAGGCGCGTTGGGCTTTCACCCCCTGCGCGGAGATTTGGCCGGTTGGTATGCGATGGATGTGAGCGGCAACTGGCGGCTCGTATTTCGGTTCTCCGAGGGCGACCGCGGCGACGTTCTGGATGTGGACTTCGTCGACTATCACTGAATGCGGCGGCATGAGGGTCCAATGAGCAGTGAACGCAAACGCCGACCCACGCCTCCTGGCGAGATCTTGGCGGAACTGTATCTGCGCCCGCACGGCATCTCGATCGCGCGCTTCGCCGAAGCGGCGGGGGTCACCCGCAAGCATATGAGCGCCGTCGTCAACGGCCGAGCGGCGGTGACCGCCGAGCTGGCCACGCGCATCGCCGCCGCGCTCGGCACCTCGGCGCAGTTCTGGCTTAATTTGCAGAACGCGGTCGATCTCCACGACGCCGAGGCCAATCTGCGCGGCGTCGAGCGCCGACCCCGGCGCCTGCCCGGATTCCCATCCCCACCCGCCGCTGAATAGTACCCTTCAGCCGCGCGTTTCCGTCGCCCACGTCGCGGTCGCGGCCAGCACGGGAGCCGGATCGAGCGCGGCGAGATCGTCGCGCCGCAGCACGGTCACGCGGCCTCGCGGCGCGCACAGCGCGGGATCGGATTCGGCCGAGAACAGCACCACGCTCGCGCAGCCGGCGGCGGCGATCAGATGCATCGGCCCCGAATCGTTGCCCACCGCGCCCGCTGCGTCGCGCGCCAGCGCGACGATGTCGAACAGATCCGTGCGGCCGAGCAGGGAAATCGCCGCAGGACAGGCGGCGCGGATTGCGTCGATCGCGGCGGTATCGGCCTCGGTTCCGAGCAGCGCCGGGGCAATGCCGCGCGCGGCCAGATGTCGGGCGAGCACCGCGAACCGCTCCGCCGGCCAGCGTTTGGCCGGCCGGTGCGGCGCGCCTCCGGGCACCAGCAGCGCGTAGCGCCCGGGCAGCGCGAAGCGGGCGGTGTCGGCCCGCGCCCAGGAAAGATCGGGCGGGCCCACGCGCGGAATGCCCGCGATGGCCAGCTGGTCGGCCTGGCGCTCCACCGTATGCATCGTCTCCCGCGCCGGGTCCGATTGCGGATAGGCGCAGCCGCGCGCGATTCCCGACCAGGGCGGCCGTCCCATCAGCCGGAAATAGAATCCGCTGCGGTCCGACGTCTGGAGGTCGTAGACCATGTCGAAGCGTCCGGCGCGCAGCCGCCGCGCCAGCGCGAGCAGCGCCCCGATGCGCCAGATCGGCGGGCGGCTGTCGACCCACACGTCGTCGAACCAGGGCGAGCGGCGGGCGAAGTCGGCGTAGGGCGCGGTAGTCAACAAGGTTATGCGCGCGCCGGCGTGATGCGCGCGGATGGCGGCGAACGGGCCGGCAGCCAGGACAAAGTCGCCGAGAGCCGACAGCTTGATGACGAGAACGCGCGCGGCCGGCTTCAACGCGCCTCGGCGAAGGCGGGCGAGGCGACTCGCGCGCCGGCCAGCACCTCGCGATAGACGGCGAGCGTGCGCTCGCTCATCAGCTCGCGGGTGAAATTGGCGCGCACATGGGCGATCGCCTCCGCCGCCATGCGCTCGCGCTCCTCGCTGCCCATGACGAGGACGCGGTCGAGCGCGGCGGCCAGCGCCATCGGATCGCCCGGCGCGACCAGCAGCCCGGTGCGCCCCTCCACCACGGTCTCGCGCCCCGCGCCATGGTCGGTGGCGATCACCGGCCGGCCCATCGCCTGCGCCTCGGCGATCACCCGGCCGAACGCCTCGGGATCGGTCGAGGCGGAGACCACCACGTCGGAAATCATATAGGCGGCGGGCATGTCGTTGCACTCGCCGACCACATGCACCACGCCTTCGAGCCCGTGCTTCACCGCCTGCGCGTGGAGGGACTTCACATAGCCGGTGCGGCCCTGCTCGGAGCCGACGAACAGGCAGCGCACGTCGCGCCGGCCCAGCATGGCGAGCGCCTCGATCAGCACCGATTGGCCCTTCCAACGTGTGAGCCTGCCGGGCAGCGTGATCACGCGCTGTCCGTCGGCCAGGCGCCAGCGCTGCACCAGTTGAATGATGCGCTCGGCGCTCACCCGCGCCGGGTCGAAGCGGCTCATGTCGATGCCGCGCGGAACCACGCGGATGCGCTCCGGCGGCACCCGATAGACCCGCTCGACATGGCTGGCGATGAAGTTGCTGATCGCGATCACCAGCTCGCCGCGCGTCATCACGGAGTTGTAGGCGCGCTTGAGCCCGAGCCAGCCGAGATTGTAGGTGCCGTGGAACGTGGTGACGAAATGCACGCCGGTGCGCTTCGCCGCCGCCAGCGCGCTCCAGGCCGGCGCCCGGCTGCGCGCGTGCACGATCTCGACTCCGTACTCGCGGATCGCGTCCTCCAACCGCGCCACATTGTCGCGCATCACCAGCGGATTCTTGCTCGCCAGCGGCATGCCGAGATGGATCACCTTGAGCCGTTCGAGCTCGCGCACCATGGGCCCGCCGGCGGAGGCGACATAGCCGGTGCCGCCCGCCTCGACCACCGCGCCGGCAACGTCGATCGCGCCCCGCTCGACGCCGCCGGTGACGAGCGAAGGCAGCACTTGCAACACAACGGGCGAACGGCCGGCGGCGGGGGCGGCGCGGGCTTCCTCAGGCATCTCGGCTCGGGCGCGGTGGAACGGTATCCGTCTCCGCGCGGACTGTAGCACGGCCCGCCGCCCGCGCGGTAGGCGAGGCGACGGGGCGCGTCAGGGCGCGGAAGCGCGCAGCGGCGCGAGCGCCGCGCGGCCGGCGAATTCGGCCTGCCCCAGCGCCTCGGCGATGCGCAGCCCCTCGTTCCATTTCGCCACGCGCTCGGAGCGCGCGAAGGCACCGACCTTGAGCTGGCCGGCATCCCAGCCGCAGGCCAGATGGACGATGCTGGCGTCCTCGGTCTCGCCGGAACGGCCGGATACGATGGTAGCGAAGCCGGCGGCGCGGGCGGCGTCGAAGGCGGCGCGGGTCTCGCTCACCGTGCCCGCCTGATTGGGCTTGATCAGCGCCGCGTTGCAGGCGCGCGCCGAAGCGGCCTTGGCGATCCGCTCGATATTGGTGACCAGCAGATCGTCGCCGACGATCTGAACTCGGCCGCCGAGGCGCTTGGTGAACTCCGCCATGCCGGCCCAATCCTCCTCGGCGAACGGGTCCTCGAAGGACAGGATCGGATAGCGCGCGGCCCATTCCGTCAGCATCTCGCCCAGCTCGGCGCTGCCGAGCTTCTTTCCTTCGCGGGCGAGGTGATAGGCGTCGCCGCGGTAAAACTGCGAGGCGGCGAGGTCGAGCGCGATCCCGACCTCCTCGCCCGGCCGATAGCCGGCGGCCGAAATCGCCCGCAGCATCCAGTCCAGCGCGGCGGCGTTGGCCGGGAAATCGGGCCACCAGCCGCCCTCGTCGGCCACGCCCGACAGATGCCCCGCCTCGTGCAGCAGCCGCCCCGCCGCGTGATAGACGTCCGCCGCCATTTCGAGCGCGCGGTCGAACGAGTCCGCGCCCACCGGCACCACCAGGAAGTCCTGCAAGTCGAGCCGATGCCCGGCATGCGCGCCGCCGCCGAAAATCTGCACCATCGGCATCGGCAGGCGGGCGCGCGCGCCTTGCGCGAGATGGCGCCAAAGCGCCTCGCCGGCGGCGGAAGCGGCGGCTTGCAACGCGGCGAGCGAGACCGCGATGGTGGCGTTCGCTCCCAGCTTCGACTTGTCCCTGGTTCCGTCGAGCGCGATCAGCGCGGCGTCGAGCGCGGCCTGGTCGGCACCGTCCATGCCGCGCAGCCGCTCGGCGATCGGACCGTTCACATTCGCCACCGCGTGGCTCACGCCCAGCCCGCCGAAGCGCGGGCCGCCGTCGCGCAGATCGACCGCCTCGAAGCGGCCGCGCGAGGCGCCGGCCGGCGCGATGGCGCGGCCCCGGGCGCCGCCGGCCAGCTGCACCTCCGCCTCGACCGTGGGCCGGCCGCGCGAATCCCATACCCGGCGTCCCAGAACGCGCTGGATCGAGGTCGCGCTCATGCCGCTACCTCGCGCGCCCAGGCGGCGCGGATCGCGGCCAGCTTAGCGGTCGGCGCGCCGAGAAAGGTCGCGGCGAAGCCGCGCACGAGCTGGCGCAGGGCCTCCTCGGTCACGTATTCGACCGGCGATTTGCCGTCGATGCGGGCGAGCATCAGCCCGGGCAACAGAGCCGCGATGCGCCGCTCGAGCAGATCCCGCGGCTCCCAGGTCGCGGCGGCGAGGTAGTGCTCGGCGAACGCATCGAACATCGCGAGATAGGTCCGCGCGAGTGCGGGCCGCCACAAGCATTTCAACAGCAAATGGTTCAGGCAGAAGGCGGCGTCGAAGGCCGGGTCGCCGTACCAGGCGCATTCGGCGTCGAGGAACACCGGCCCGCGCGGTCCGGCCAGGATGTTCTTGGGGCTGACATCGCCATGCACCAGGCAGGTGCGGCGCCGTGCGGTAGCGGCCGACAATTCGTCGAGCGCGGGCGCGAGGCCGGGATGCGCGCGCGCGGCGGCGAGCAGATAGGGTTCGAGCCGGATGGCGAGGAAGATCGCATCGGTCGCGAAGCGGGCGGCGAGGGCCTCGTCATGCGCGGTCGCGCCATGGATCGCGGCGAGCGAATCGCCCACCCGGGCGGCGAAATCGAGGCTCGCACGGCCGTCGCGCAGCAGCGCCTTCCATACCGGATACTCGTCGGGCGGAAGATAGGTCATGGCGAACATGCCCCGGTCGCGGTCCTCGCCGAGCAGTTCGGGCACCGCGTCCGGAAGGATGGCGGCAGCCGTGCGCAGCCATTCGGCCTCGGCATGGTTGCGCTCGACCGGCGCCAGCCATTCCTGGGCGGTCTTCAGGCGCGGCAGCGCGCGCTTGACGCAGAAGGGGGAAGCGCCTTGGCGCTCGACCAGATAGATGTCGGAAGCGACCCCGCCTTCGAGCGCGATCAGCGCCGGCGCCTCGCCTTCCCCGACCAGCCCGAGCCGATGCAGCCCCGCCAGGATCGCGTCGGCGCCCGCGGCCGGGGCCGATTTGGCGCCGAACACGCCGCCTACAGCCCCATCATGCGCAGCAGCGTCTGGCGCAAGATGTCGCCCTCCTCGACCAGGCAGTCGAAGACCGAGAAATGATTGCGCCCGCCGCAATGCACCATCTCGGCGCGATTGCCAGCCTTGAGCAGGGCCGCGGCATATTCCTCCATCTGGCGCTGATATTCCGGCGTCTCCTCGGTACCGATGGCGAGCGAAAGCGGGAAATCGAGCCGGCGCGCGATCCGCGTCGGGCTGAAGCGCGCGACCTGCTCGGGGGTAAGCCGCAAATCGGGCTGGAGATAGGTGTGCGGGAAAGGTTCCAGATCGTAAAGCCCGCTGACGGCGAGCGCGCCGCGGATGGAAGGCACGGGATCGGACCCCGCCGCGCGCCAGTCGGTCGAGGCGACCATCGCCACGATATGCCCGCCGGCCGATTGCCCGCACAGATGCAACCGCTGGGAATCGCCCCCGTGCCGGCCGATATTGCGCGCGACCCAGGCGGTCGCCGCGCGGCACTGGCGGATGAGCTCGTCCATGGCCACGCCGGGCAGCAGCGAATAGTCGACGCTGACCAGCACCATGCCGGCCGGCACCAGATGCGGCGCCAGCCAATCGCCGGCGACGATCTTGTCGAGCGCGCGCCAATAGCCGCCGTGGAAATAGATCAGCACGGGATATTTGCCGCGGCCCGGCGGACGGAAAATGTCGAGCCGCTCGGCCTTGCTCTTGCCGTAGACGACATCGAGCTTGGCGCCCCTCATGCGCCGCGCCCGCTTGCCCCCAGCCGCCCAGCGGTCGAGATGTTTCTGGAAGCCGCGCACATTGGCGCGGTTGTTGTACTGCTTGTCGAGCTCGGCCTGGGTGAAGCCGCGCCAGACCGGCGCATCGCCGCTCACGTCACGCCCGCTCGCGCATCGATTCGGCGGTTTCCAGATCGACCGAGACCAAGGTGGAGACGCCGCGCTCGGCCATGGTCACGCCGAACAAACGGTCGACCCGGGCCATGGTCATGCGGTGGTGAGTGACGATCAGGAAGCGGGTGCGCGTGGTGCCGGAAATCTCCTGCACCAGGGCGCAGAAACGGTCGACATTGGCGTCGTCGAGCGGCGCGTCGATCTCGTCGAGCACGCAGACCGGCGCGGGATTGGTCAGGAACACGGCGAACAGCAGCGCGATCGCGGTCAGCGCCTGCTCCCCGCCCGACAGCAGCGACAGCGTCTGGAGTTTCTTGCCCGGCGGGCTCGCCATGATCTCGAGCCCCGCCTCCAGCGGGTCCTCGGACTCGGTCAGCGCGAGATGCGCGCGCCCGCCGCCGAACAGGCGGGCGAACAGCTCGCGGAAATGGCGGTCCACCAATTCGAACGAGGCGACCAGGCGCTGGCGTCCCTCCTGGTTGATCTCGGAGATCGCGCGCCGCAGCCTGCCGATGGCGGCGATCAGATCGTCGCGCTCGGCGGCCAGGCCCTGCATCCGCGCCTCCAGCGCCGCGGCCTCTTCCTCGGCGAGCAGGTTGACCGGGCCCATGGTCTCGCGCTCGTGGTTCAGCCGGCGCAGCTTGTCCTCGATCGCGGGCAGCTCGTCGGGACTCACTTCCTCGCCGATCTCGGCGGCCAACTCCTCGGGCGAAGCTTCGAGCCGCTCGGCGATGCGCTCGGCCAGGTTCCGCGCGCCCTCGCGCGCCTGGTCGAGCGCGCCCTGGCGGCGGATCTGCTCCTCGCGGGTCCCGGCGAGCGCGTTCGCCTGCTCGCGCGCGGCCCGGTCGGCGGCCAGCTGCTCCTGCTCCCCGTC
>JASHSH010000078.1 GCA_030040955.1 Rhodospirillales bacterium | reverse complement strand
AGTCGAAGGGCGAGGGGACGGCGGCGCGCAACGCGCCCTCGGCCAGATGATCGGCGCCGGTGCGCCGCTCGGCCGCGCGCCAGTCGGCCTCGACATCGCCGGAGCCGTCGCGCAGCGTGGCCGAGGTGATCAGGACCCCGTGCGCCGGCTCGGCCACCATCTTGGCGAAGGGCACGGTCGGGTCCACCCAGTGGCGATGGAAGCCGCAGTCGATCTCGCGGCCCTCGGCGCGCTCGATGGCGAACCAATCGACGAATTCGGTCGGGCGCGGACGCGCAAGCCCGGCCAGCATGTCGCGCCAGGCGGCGAGCGGATTGAGCGCGCGGTTGGCGATGCCGCGCACGATCGCCTCGATGCGCTGGCGGGTGGCCGCATCCAATTCGGCGGCGCGCGTGTCCAGTTGCTCGGCGAGCGCGTCGGCCAGACCCTTCAACGGCCGGGCGAGTCGTTCCAGCGCCGCGGCCAGCGCGTTCGCCGATTCCTCGAGTCCGGGAACCGGCGGGCGCGGGTCGCATTCGAGTCCATAGGGTCCGTCGGTCGAGGGCGCGCGGGCCAGCACCTGCTGGCGCAGCACCGCGAGGAACGCCTCGGCCGCGCCCTGCGAGGCCCCGCCCGCCAACCGCCGTTGCCATTCCGGACCCGGCAGCGCGCGGGCGGCGCGCACCACCTCGTCGAGCATCTCGCGCGCGGATGTGTCCTCGCCGAGCAGGTCCTCGCAGCGCCGCTTGAGCCCCCGCGCGCGCGACGGCCTGCCCTCGGCCTCGGCGCCGATCAGCCAGCGGCGCAGCTCGGCCGCCTCGATGCCGCCGAGATTGGCGGCGAAGGCGGAATCGGCCGCGTCGAACAGGTGATGGCCCTCGTCGAACACGGTGCGCAAGGGCGGGCTGCCGTCGTCGATCCCGCCGAGCGCGGCCTGGATCATCACCAGCGCATGGTTCGCCACCACGATGTCGGCGCGGCGCGCGCGGCGCACGCTGCGCTCGATGAAGCATTTGCGCCAGTGCGGGCAGGCCGAGTAGATGCATTCGCCGCGCCGGTCCGCGAGGCCGAGGATGCGCGTGCGGCCGAGCAGATCGACGAACCAGCCGGGCAGATCGCCGCCCACCATGTCGCCGTCGCGGCTGGCCAGCGCCCAGCGCGCGACCAGCCCGAGCACGACGGCATCGGCATTCGCCGCCACGCCGCCCGCCCGGGCGCGGCCCACCGCCTCCTCGAAATTGAGCAGGCAGAAATAGTTCTCGCGGCCCTTGCGCACCACCACCTTGCGCGCCTTGACGGCGGGCTCGGGATAGACGCGGCCCAGCTCGGTATCGAGCTGGCGCTGGAGATTGCGCGTGTAGGTGCTGATCCAGACCGGCGCCTGGTTCTTCTCCGCCCACAGGCTCGCCGGCGCGAGATAGCCGAGCGTCTTGCCGGTGCCGGTGCCGGCCTCGGCGAGCACGAAGCGCGGCTCGCCCTCGCGCTCGCGCGGCTGAAAGGCGAGCGCCGCGGCCGAGGCATAGTCGGCCTGGCTGGGGCGCTGCTCGGCGCCGACGCCGAGGATCGCGGCCAGGCGGGCGCGCGCCTCGGCCGGATCGACCGGCTCGCTGCCCGGCGGCGGCTCGGGCGCGTATTCGTTCCATTCGGGGAGACGCTCCCAGACCGCGAGCGCGCCCGGCTCGGGAGCGGCGTCGGCGGGTTCCAGCAGCGCGGCGAGCACATGCCGTCCCCAGGGCCACCCCGCCCGCGCCATGACGCGCGCGATCTGACGGGTCTCGCTCCGCCGCTGCTCGGTCGCTCCGCGATCCGTGCGCGCGAGCTCGGCGAGCAGACGGCCGGCCAGCGCGCCCAGCATGCCGGCCTCGGCCTCGTGATCGACGAGCGCGGCGAAGCCCAGCGCTTCGGCCAGGCCGCGCGCGGTGGGCACGGCGAAGCGCGCCGGTCGGACGAAGGCGAACAGTTCGAGCAAGTCGTAAGCGGAGAACGGATCGATGCCGAGCCGCGCCGCCACCGCGATGCGGTGACAGAGCAGGGGGGGCGTGGTGCGGGCCCGGCGGCGCGCGGCGGCGAAATCGAGCGCCTCGATCTCGCCTTCCGCGCTCAGCCACGCCGCGCCGCGCGGATGCACGATCAGCGCGGGAAGGGCCAGCGGCGCGGGGGCGGAATCGGGACTCACGCGGCCAGTATAGACGCTCGCCAGGGATGCGCGATTGCGGGCTTGATCGTCATGGCCGGGCTCGACCCGGCCATCCACGCCCACAAGGCCTCGGCGGACGTGGATGCCCGGGACTCGGGCTTCGCCCGGCCCGGGCATGACAGAGGGGGAATGCGCCCGCCCGTTTTTCGCTATTCGTCATGGCCGGGCGTGGCCCGGCCATCCACGCCGCCTACACCACCCGGAAATTCTTGAACTGCCAGGGATCGGCGGTGTCGACATCCTCGGGGAACAGCCGGCCGCGATCGAGCAGCGGGGTCCAGTCGGAATAGGCGCCGACCACTTCGCCGAGATAGGGATCGCAGATGTCGAGGATGCGCTGGAAGTCCATCTCGTCGGGCTCGACGATGCCGCGCGCGGGGTTCTCGATCGCCCAGATCACGCCGGCGAGCACCGCCACGGTGACTTGGAGGCTGGTCGCGTTGTTGTGCGGCACCAATCTGCGCGCCTCGTCGATCGACAGCCGCGAGCCGTACCAATAGGCACCCTTGGCGTGGCCCATCAGCAGCACGCCCAGCTCGTCGATGCCGGTGGTGATCTCGTCCATCATCAGGCGCTTCTCTTCCTGGAGCCACCAGTTCTTGCCGGCCAGCTCGTGGATCGACAGCACCGCGTCGTCGCAGGGGTGATAGGCATAGTGGCAGGTGGGACGGAAGCGCGGCTGCGCGCCCTCGCCGACGGTGAAGTAGTCCGCGATCGAGATCGACTCGCCGTGCGTGATCAGAAATCCGTGATACGGGCCTTCGAGCGGCGTCCAGCTGCGCACGCGGGTCGAGGCGCCGGGACGCAGCAGATAGATCGCGCAGTCGCGGCCGAATTCGTGGCGGCGGCCGTCGGCGGGCATGTGGCGCTCGTGGCTGCCCCAGCCCAGTTCGGCCGGCTGGCTGCCCTCGCTGAAAAATCCGTCGATCGACCAAGTATTGACGAACTCACCGACCTTCTTGGCCATCGAGGCCACCTGGGTGTCGCGCTCGGCGATGTGCACGACCTTGACGCCGAGGCTTTCCATCAGCTCGGCCCAGCCGCGCCGCGTGGTCGGCGGGGCGATCTTGCGGCCGACATCGCGGGCGACGTCGAGCAGCGCACGCTTGACGAAATGCGACACCAGCCCGGGATTCGCGCCATGCGTGAGCACCGCGGTCGGGTCCTTGCCCGGACGGCGCAGCGCGAGCGCGGATTCGCGCAGCGCGTAGTTGGAGCGCAGCGAAGGCGAGATCGAAGGATCGGTATAGCCGCCCGCCCAGGGCTCGATGCAGGTGTCGAGATAGAGCGCGCCCTTGGCGCGGCAGAGTTCGATCAGCGCGACCGACGAGACATCGACCGAGACGTTGAGCAGGAAGTCGCCCGGACCGAGCTCGGGCTCCAGTGTGGCGAGACAATTCTCCCTGGTCAGCGCCTTCTCGACGAAGCGGATGCCATATTCGCGCGCGACCGAGCGGCCGCGCTCCTCGGCGGTGATGATGACGATGCGGGAAGGATCGACGGCGATGTGGCGAAGAATCAGGGGCAGGGAGCCCTGGCCGATGCTGCCGAATCCGACGATGACCAGGCGTCCCGAAAAGGCGATCTTGTCCTGCGCCATCTCCCCGCACTCCGCGCCATTTCCATGATTGTCCCCGCGCCCCGGCCGCGACTATAGCGGCTTTCGCGCGGGCGCAATACCGCCCGCGGGCCGTTCACGCGCCGATCGATTCGAGCGCGTAGTCGGCCTCGGCGCGGTAGACCGGATCGCCGCCCCCGAGCAGGCTGGAGAACAGTACGAAGCGCTCGACCTCGAACTCCGCGCGCAGCAGCGAATGCGCGGCGAGGAAGTGATGCAGCCGGTCGGGCTTCGGATCGGCCAGCTTGGCCAGCGTGACATGGGGCGCGAACTTGCGCCCCTCGGGATCGAGACCGGCGCGCACCAGCGCCGATTCGATCTTGTCGCGCAGATGCACCAGCGGCGGCTCGCGTTCGGCGCCGACCCACAGCGTGTGCGGGCGGCCGCGCGCGGCGAACGTGCCGACCCCGCCGAGCGCCTGCGTGAAGGCCGGCGCGCGCACCGATTCGAGCGCTTGGTGTAGGTCCTCCGCCAGCGCCTCGTCGACCTCGCCGATGAAGCGCAGCGTGAGATGCAGATTGTGCGCGGGCACCCAGCGCGCGCCGGGCAGGCCCTCGCCGAGCGCGGCGAGACGGTCGCGCAACTCCTCGGGCAGTTCGATCCCGACGAACAGGCGGATCATGGCTTGGCGGGCGGGCCGAGCAGCGCCTCGACCGCGGGCAGGATGCGGGCCACGATCGTATCCACGCCGCGCGCGTTCGGGTGCAACCCGTCGGCCAGCTGCAATTCGGGATGCAGCGCCACGCCGTCGAGGAAGAAGGGATAGAGCGGCACGCCGTGCTTGCCCGCCAGGCGCGGGAAGATCGCGTCAAAAGCCTTCGCATAATCCGCGCCGAGATTTGGCGGCGCGAGCATGCCGGCGAGCAGAACCTTGATGCGATGCGCGGCAAGGCGCGCGAGGATCGCGTCGAGATTGGCGTAGGCCGCTTCGGGATCCAGGCCGCGCAACGCGTCGTTCGCGCCCAATTCGACGATCGCGTAGTCGTACGGGTCGGCGAGCGCCCAGTCGATGCGCGCGAGACCGTCCGCCGTGGTGTCGCCGGAGACGCCCGCATTGGCCACCCGCGCGTCGTAGCCCGCCCCGCGCAGCGCCGCCTCCAGCTTGGCCGGGAACGCATCGCCGCCGTCGAGCATGTAGCCCGCGGTCAGGCTGTCGCCGAAGGCGAGGATGCGAAGCCCCGCCGCCCGCGCCGCTCCCGGCGCGATTCCGGCGGCCAGGGCGAGCGCCAGCGCCAGCATTCCCCTCGCGAGCATGTGCACGTTGATCTTCTGATTGCGCGCCGGTCAGGTTGGGCCGCGCGCGGGCGCTCCGTCAATGGACTCGACGCCGGCCGGGCCGGTGTCTAAGAACATCGCGGCCGCGCGATCGCGCGGATGCCCGTCGCGGAAGGGAGACGCGGATGCCGCGCGCTTGGTTGCTGCCCGCCTATTCCGGATATCAGAGCCTGTATCTCGGCGAGGTGCCGCTGGACGAGCCCGGCCGCGGCGAAATCCGCCTGCGCGTCGAGGCCTTCGCGCTGAACTGGGGCGACATGGATCTGATGTGGGATCGCTATTCGTTCAGCTTCCCGCGCTTTCCCGCCCGGGTCGGCATCGAGGCCGCCGGCATCGTCGATGCGCTCGGCCCGGGCGTGGAGGGGATCGCGCTTGGCCAGCGCATGTGCACGCTGCCCTATTTCTATTACGACCGCGGCGCCAGCGCGGAAACCCTGGTCATCGACGCGCGCTACGTGACGGCGGCGCCCGAACGCCTGTCGGCGGTGGAAAGCGCCTCGATCTGGATGCAGTACATGACCGCCTATTTCCCGCTCGCCGAGATCGCCAAGGTGGGGCCGGGCGGCCACGTGCTGGTGACCGCCGCGACCAGCACCGCCGGCGCCGCCGCGCTCGAGATCGGCCGCATCCTCGGCGCGACGATGATCGGCACCACCCGCTTCGCGCGCAATCGCGACTATCTGCGCGCCCTCGGTGCCGACCATGTGCTGGTCACCGGCGAGGGCGAGGACCTGGCCCCCGCGCTCAAGCAGGCGACCGGCGGCAAAGGGATCGACATCGCGTTCGACCCGGTGGGCGCCGGGCTGATCGGGGAGTACGCCAAGGCGCTGGCGCGCGACGCGCGCATCTTCTTCTATGGCACGCTCGACCGGCATTGGCCTTCCCTGCCCTTCGTCGAGATGTTCCAGGCCAACGCGACCTTCCAGCCCTATTCGCTGTTCAACTATGTCCAGAATCCGGCGCTATGCCGGAAGGGCACCGACTTCGTGCACCACATGATCGAGGCCGGCCGGCTCGCCCCGCGCATCGACCGCGTCTACGAGATGGAGCAATATCTCGCAGCTTTCGACTATCTCAGCCAGCCGCGCGAGCGTCACGGCAAGGTGGTCGTGCGCACGGGATTGTGAGAGCGAGGGCGGGGGCGCCGGTCCCTGCCCTGGATTTCGCGCCCAACTCTGCCCATCTCATGGCACGCGACATGCCGGGCCGGATCGGCGGCGCGCAAGGAGTTGCATGAACAGGATCGCCGCCCAGGAAGCGCCCATCGTCCGGCTCGAGGGCGTCCATCTCACGCTCGCCAGCGCGGCCGGCGCGGTGCATATCCTGCGCGGGGTCGATCTTTCCATCGCCGCCGGCGAGACGGTGAGCCTGGTCGGCCCGTCCGGGTCGGGCAAGTCCACGCTGCTGATGGTGATCGCGGGACTGGAGCGCGCCTCGGCGGGGCGCGTCGCCGTGGCCGGAACCGAATTCGACGGACTCGACGAGGACCGGCTCGCCGCCTTCCGGCGCGAATCGGTCGGCATCGTGTTCCAGTCTTTCCATCTGATCCCGACCATGACCGCGCTGGAGAATGTCGCCATCCCGCTCGAACTCGCGCGCCGGCCCAATGCGTTGACCGAGGCGCGCCGCCTGCTCGACGCGGTGGGCCTCGCCGAGCGCGTCGCGCATTATCCCGGCCAGCTCTCGGGCGGCGAGCAGCAGCGCGTGGCGCTGGCGCGCGCCTTCGTCGCCGGCCCGCGTCTGCTTCTGGCGGACGAGCCCACCGGCAATCTCGACCGCGCCAACGGCGACGCGGTGATGGATCTGCTGTTCCGTCTAAACGCCGAGCGCGGCACCACGCTGCTGCTGATCACGCACGACGCTGCGACCGCTCGGCGCTGCGGCCGCTCGGTACGCATGGAAGACGGCCGCGCCTATGCCGATGCGCCCTTCGCTGGCGGAGGCGGCGCGTGATCCGAATCCCGCTGTCGCTCCGGCTCGCGCGCCGCGAGCTGAAGGGCGGCATCGGCGGGTTCCGTGTCCTCCTGGCTTGCCTCGCGCTCGGGGTAGCCACCATCGCGGCGGCGGATTCGCTCGACCAGTCGATGCGGCGCACGCTCGCGGTGAATGCGCGCGCGCTGCTGGGCGGCGATGCCGCGCTTTCGCTCGGCTACCGTCCGCCGACCGGCGAGGAGAACGAATTCGTCGCGCGCTTCGGCGAAGTCTCGCATGCGATCGAGATGCGCGCGATGGCGCAGGCCGGCGAATCGCGCGGCCTAGTCGAGCTGAAAGGGGTGGACGAACTCTACCCGCTCTACGGCCGCGTCACGCTCGATCCGCCGACCGCGCTGCCCGATGCGCTCGACCGCAAGGACGATGTGTGGGGCGCGGCGGTCGATGCCGAACTGCTCGCGCGGCTGGGCCTGCATGTCGGGGACTCGGTGCGCGTGGGCGCGGCGGAATTCCGCATCCGCGCCACCGTGGTCCACGAGCCGGACCGGGTGGCCGAGACCTTCGCGCTCGGGCCCCGCTTCCTCATCGCCGAGGCGGCGGTCGCGGATACCGGGCTGATCCAGCCTGGAAGCCTGGTGCGCTACATCTCGCTGATGCGTCTCAAGCCGGGCACGAGCGTGGGCGACCTGCGCGCCGCGCTGGACGCGCGCTTTCCCGCCGCCGCCTGGTTGTTCCGCGACGCCGCCGACGCCGCGCCCGGGCTCAAACGCTTCCTCGACGACCTCGCGCTGTTCCTCGCCCTCGTCGGCCTCACCACGCTGCTGGTCGGGGGAATCGGGGTCGCCGACGCGGTGCGCGGCTTCCTCGACCAGCGCATCGGCACCGTGGCGATCCTCAAATGCCTGGGCGCGCCGCGCCGGTTGATTCTCGCCACCTATGCCTGGCAGGTGGGCGCGGTGGGACTGCTCGGCATCGCGATCGGACTGGCGATCGGCGCGGCGGTGCCGCCCGCGCTGGTCGCGGTCTGGGGAGACAGGCTGCCGGTGGCAGCCGAGCGCGGCGTCTATGCCGGGCCGCTGCTGCTCGCGGGGTGCTTCGGCGCGCTGATCCTGCTCGTCTTCGCCGCCTGGCCGCTGGCGCGCGCCGCCGAAATGCCTCCGGCCGCGCTGTTCCGCGATATCGTGGCGCCGATGCGCGCGCGCATCCGCCCCCGCGTCGCCGCGGGAATTGCGCTCGCCGCGCTCGCGCTCGGCGGACTCGCCGTTGCCACCGCGGCCGACCGTGCGCTTGCTTCCTGGTTCGTCGCCGGAGCGCTGGCGGCGTTCCTGGTCTTCGCGCTCGCCGGCCGTGGACTCGCCGCGCTTGCCGGTTTCGCCGCGCGCGGGAGCCAGGGCGCCGCTGCCCGGCTGCCGCTGCGCCTCGCGCTCTCCAGCCTGCACCGGCCGGGCGCGCCGACGCCGGGCGCGATGCTTTCGCTTGGCCTCGGCCTCACGGTGCTGGTCGCGGTCGCGCTGGTGCAGGCGAATATCGCGCGGCAGATCGACGAGCGGCTGCCGGGAATCGCGCCGACATTCTTCTTTATCGACATTCCCTCGGCTCAGGGCGATGCCTTCGACAAGGCGGTGGCGGAGGCGGGTGGACGCGTGGCGCGGCGCGCGCCGATGATCCGCGGCCGCATCACCCGCATCAACGGAACGCCGGTCGAGCAAGTGAAGATCGCGCCGGACGCGATGTGGGCGGTGCGCGGCGACCGGGGCCTGAGCACCGCCGACATCCGGCCCCAGGACGCGCGAATCGTCGCCGGCGACTGGTGGCCGGCGGATTGGAACGGGCCGCCGCAGGTCTCGATCGATGCCGCGCTGGCCAAGGGCTTCGGTGTCGGGCTGGGCGACACGATATCCGTCAATGTGCTGGGGCGCGAAATCACCGCTCGCATCCGCAGCCTGCGCGACATCGACTGGTCGAACGTGTCGATGAACTTCGCGCTGCTGCTGTCGCCGAACGCGCTTGCTGGCGCGCCGCATAGCGACATCGCCAGCGTGTTCGCGCCGGCCGCGGCCGAGGCGGGGGTCGAGAAGGCGGTGGCCGCGGCCGCCCCCTCGGCCACCGCGATCCGTGTGCGCGAGGCGCTCGACGAAATCCGCGGCGTGATGGGCGCGGTGGCCGATGCGATCCGCGCCGCCGCCGCCGTCACCCTGATCGCCGGCGCGCTGGTGCTCGCCGGCGCGGTCGCCGCCGGGCGTCAGCGCCGGCTGCGCGAGACCGTGCTGCTCAAGGTGTTGGGGGCGCGCCGGGCCGACCTGCTGGGCGCGCTCGCGCTCGAATATCTGCTGCTCGGCGCCTCCGCCGCCCTGATCGCGGCCGCGTTGGGCACCGCGGCTTCCTGGGCGGTGATCGTCCATGTGCTGCACGCGCAGTGGAGCTTCCTCCTTCCGCCGGTGGGCGGGACGGTCCTGGCCTCGGTGGCGGGGGTGCTCGCCCTGGGTCTCGGATTGACCATCCGCATACTCGCGGTGCCGCCCGCGCCACAATTGCGCCACGAATGACCGCACGGTCGTTGGGGGCTTGATTCGCACCCCCATCGCGCCATATTTTCGGGCGAAGGTTTCACCCCAACATACGAGGGCTTTCATGGCTTTGGAACCCAACCGCAGGGCTTGGGCGGGCGCTCCGGCCGAGGCCGCGGAGATCGATGTCGGTCTGCGCGCGTACATGCTGCGGGTGTACAACTACATGGCCTCGGGCCTTGCCCTCACCGGCATCGTGGCCTGGCTGGTCGCCAACGAGCCGTCGATCACGCAGGTCTTCTACCAGGTGGGCGCGGGCGGCCGGATCGGCATGACCGGGCTCGGCTGGATCGCGGTGATAGCGCCAATCTTCCTGGTGATGGGGCTGAGCTGGGGCATCGCGCGGATGCGCGCCTCCACCGCGCAGACCCTGTTCTGGGTCTATGCCGCGCTGATGGGCGTCTCGCTCGCCTCGCTGCTGTTCGTCTACACCGGCGCCTCGGTCGCGCGGGCGTTCTTCGCCACCGCGGCCTCGTTCGCCGCGCTCAGCCTGTACGGCTACACCACCAGCCGCGACCTCACCGGCGTGGGCCGCTTCCTGTTCATGGGGCTGATCGGCATCATCGTCGCCAGCCTGATCAACATGTTCTGGCCGAGCCCCGGGCTCAGCTTCGCGGTCTCGGTGATCGGCGTGATCGTGTTCGCCGGCCTCACCGCCTACGACACGCAGAAGATCAAGGAAATGTATTACGCGGGCGACGACGGCGAGGTGACCACCCGCAAGTCGGTGATGGGCGCGCTGACGCTCTATCTCGACTTCATCAACCTGTTCATCATGCTGATGCGCTTCATGGGCGATCGCCGCCAGTAGGCGCGCGCGGCATCGGATGATCTCTTCGCCGGGGGCCTTCGGGCCCCCGGTTTTATATGCGATGTAGGCTTCGTCGATGAACGGCACGCCGGCGTTGATGTATTCCATCTCCGCCGCCGCGGCCGAGCCGGCGAGATCGACCGCGCGGCAGGCGTCCGCCACCACCTTGCAGTCGAGGCCCGCGCGCTTGCCGTCGAGCGCCGAATAGAGCACGCAAAAATCATAGGCCAGCCCGGCGAGGAACAGCCGCGCGATGCCGCGTTCGCGCAAATACGAAGCGAGCCCGGTCGGCGTGGTGCGGTCGTTCTCGGCGAAGGCGGAGTAGGAGTCGATCTCGGCGCGGAAGCCCTTGCGCAGAATCAGCTCGGCGCGCGGGACGGCGAGCGTGGGATGGAATTCGGCCCCGCGCGTTCCCTGCACGCAATGATCCGGCCACAGCACCTGGTCGCCATAGGCGAGACGGATCGTCTCGAACGGCTTGCGGCCCGCATGCGACGAAGCAAAGGAGCGATGTCCGGCCGGGTGCCAGTCCTGGGTCAGGATCACGTGGCGGAAGCGAGCCGCCAGACGGTTGATCGCCGGCACCACCGCATCGCCGTCCGCGACCGCGAGCGCGCCGCCCGGACAGAAGTCGTTCTGCACGTCGATTGCGAGCAGCGCGTCGCCATCCGTGGGCCTGAGCTTAGAGGGCATGGCGGAGTCTTGCGCCGCGCCCCCGCTCACGCAAGACTCCGCGCATGAACGCCCCCGCGCCGATCCCCTATTCCGACGCCAAGCTGCGCGACATCCTCGCCCAAGCGCGCACCGTCGCGGTGGTCGGCGTCTCGGCCAACTGGAACCGGCCGAGCTACTTCGTGATGAAATACCTCCAGAACAAGGGCTACCGCGCGATCCCGGTCAATCCCGGCCTGGCCGGCAAGGAGCTGCTCGGCGAGCGCGCCTATGCCAGCCTGCGCGACATCCCCGAACCGGTCGACGTGGTCGACATTTTCCGCGCGCCCGAGCATGTCGGCCCGGTGGTCGACGATGCGATCGCCATCGGCGCCAAGGTGGTGTGGATGCAGCTCGGCATCCGCAACGAGGAGGCCGCGCGCAAGGCCGAGGCCGCCGGGCTCGAAGTGGTCATGGACCGCTGCATGAAGATCGAGTTCGGCAGGCTCGGCGGCGAGCTGTCCTGGAGCGGGGTCAATTCCGGCATCATCCGAAACCGCGCGCCCGAGCCGCCGCTGCGGCCGCGCCCGCGTTCCCGGCCCGCGCCGACGCGGCAGCTCAGCTACGGGTTCGACACCCGCGCGGTGCATGCCGGCGCCGCGCCCGACCCGACCACGGGCGCGCGCATCACGCCGATCTTCCAGACCACCGCCTTCGTGTTCGACGATGTCGATCACGCGGCCTCGCTCTTCAATCTGCACAATTTCGGCTACATCTACGGCCGCCTCACCAATCCCACCGTCGCCGTGCTCGAGGAGCGGCTGGCCAGCCTCGAGGGCGGCCGCGCCGCGGTCTGCGCGGCCTCGGGTCATGCCGCGCAGTTCCTCGCCTTCTTCACCCTGCTGGAGCCGGGCGACGAGTTCGTCGCCTCGCGCAACCTCTATGGCGGCTCGCTCACCCAGTTCGGGCTTTCGTTCAAGAAGCTGGGCTGGACCTGCCATTTCGTCGATCCGCGGGAAGCGGCGAATTTCCGCGCCGCGCTCACGCCGCGCTGCAAGGCGATCTTCGTGGAAAGCCTCGCCAATCCCGG
>JASHSH010000077.1 GCA_030040955.1 Rhodospirillales bacterium | reverse complement strand
TCATGGTCGGCCTGGGCGAGGAGCGCGGTGAGGTGTTGCAGGTGATGGACGATCTGCGCGCGGCCGCGGTCGACTTCATCACCATCGGCCAGTATCTCCAGCCGACCCCGAAACACGCCGCCGTCGCCCGCTTTATCCCGCCCGACGAGTTCGTCGAGCTGGCGAGCATCGCGCGGGCCAAGGGCTTCCTGATGGTCTCGGCCTCCCCGCTCACTCGCTCCTCGCATCACGCGGGGCGCGACTTCGCCGAGCTGCGCGCGGCGCGTGAGCGCGAATTGGGTCGCGTTCCGGCCTGAAATGCCGACCCACGCCGAGAATCGAAGGCTGGCGCAGACGCCCGAGCAGCTGTTCGATCTCGTCGCCGATATCGAGAACTATCCGCGCTTCCTGCCCTGGTGCGTGGCTTGCCGGATCAACCGGCGCGAGGGCAATGTGATCTGGGCCGATCTCGTCGTCGGCTTCAAGATGTTGCGCGAACGCTTCACCTCGCGGGTCACGCTCGACCGGCCGCGCCGCATTGACGTTGCCTATCTCGACGGTCCGTTCCGCTATCTCGACAATCACTGGACCTTCGCGGCGCACCCGGATGGCGGCACCGAGATCGGGTTTTTCATCGACTTCGAATTCCGCTCGAAAGTGCTGCAAACGCTCATGGGCGCCCTGTTCAACGAGGCGGTCCGACGGATGGTGGGGGCATTCGAGAAGCGTGCGGGCGAATTGTACGGCGCGCCCGCGCCTTCGCCCGCGGCGCGCGCCGCGCACGACCCGGCCGGCTGATCAGTCAGCCGGCGGCGAGGCGCCGGATCAGCAAATCCATCGCGGCCAACGCGGAGGCCAGGCGGATCGCATCGCGGTCGCCGGGGAACAGGTGGCGCTCGTGCAGCGTGGATAGGCCGCGCCGCGCGGAGGCGATATGGACGAGCCCAACCGGCTTCTCGGGGCTGCCGCCGCTCGGCCCGGCGATCCCGGTGACGGACACGGACGCCGAGGCCACGGACCAGGCGATCGCTCCCTCGGCCATCGCGCGGGCCACCTCCTCGCTGACCGCGCCAGTTCGCGCCAGCAAGGCATCGGGCACGCCGAGCAGGTCGGTCTTCGAGCCGTTCGAGTAGGTGACGAAACCCCGGTCAACAAAGGCGGAGCTTCCGGGGATCGCAGTCAGCGCGGCGGTGATCAGCCCGCCCGTGCAGGATTCGGCTATCGAGACCGTGGCATTGGCGCGTCCGCAGGACTCCAGCACGAGTCGCGCCCTCTCTTCCAGTTCTGCCGGAAGAATGCCCATCAAGTAACTGCGATATATCGGTAAATCAACATTGCCATGAAGCCGTAGAGCGCCGCGAGCAGGTCATCGAGCATGACGCCGAGCGCGCCCGGCACGTGCCGGTCAGCCCATCTCGCCGGCCATGGCTTGAAGATGTCGGCGACGCGGAACAGTACGAAGCCGACGGCATAGGCGAACGGGTCCAGGGGCGCCGGGATCAGGGTGATCCATTGTCCCGCTACCTCGTCGATCACGACATAGCCCGGATCGGAGGCTTGATCGGAAGCCAGCGTGCGCCGCACCGCCCACCAGCCGAGCGCGAAGATCGCCGCGCTGGCCAGCGCGAGCGCCGACCATCCACCTAACCGCGCGATGGCCCAGGCGAAGGGGACGGCGGCGAGCGAGCCCCAGGTTCCGGGGGCGCGCGGCAGCAGGCCGGTTCCGAACCAGGTCGCCAGAAGCACCGCGGGATTGCCGAGCGGGGGGCGCCGAGCCGAACTCACCACTGCGGCGCCGAGTCGACGGCGCAGGCCCGTCCGCCGAGCGCGTGCGAGAAAGTGCCCGGATCGACATTGCCGCCCGAGCAGACCACGGCGACGCATTTGCCGGCGATCCGCACCCGTCCGTGCAACGCGGCGGCCAGCGCCACGGCACCGCTCGGCTCGGTTACGATGCGGAACTGGGCGAAGGCGGTGACCATGGCGGCGGCCGCGTCCGAATCGGTCACGGTTACGCCGGCCGCGCGGCGGCGATGCAGGATGGCGAACGGGATGCGTCCCGGCGTCGCCACCGCCAGCGCGTCGCAGAACGGACTCAGGGCGCCGCGATTGTGGGTGCGGCGGCCGGCGCGCAGCGAGCGGGCGAAATCGTCGAGCCCGACCGGCTCGACGGTGATCACCTTGGTTTCCGGCGAGCATTGCTCGAGGGCGAGCGCGATGCCGGAGGCGAGTCCGCCGCCGCTGGTCGGCACCAGCACGGCGTCGAGATGCACGCCCACGGCCTGCGCCTGCTTGAAGATCTCGAGCCCGCAGGTTCCCTGGCCGGCGACGATGACCGGATCGTCGAACGGCGGCACCAGGGTCGCCCCCTGCTTGGCGGCGAGATCGTCGGCGATCTCCTCGCGCGATTCGTTGCGGCGGTCATACAGCACCGTGCGCGCGCCCAACGCTCGCGTGCTCGTGATCTTCACCGCCGGCGCGTCGCTCGGCATCACGATGGTGGCTGGCACGCCCAGCAGGGCCGCGGCGGCCGCCACGCCTTGGGCGTGATTGCCGGACGAGAAGGCGACCACGCCCCGGCGCCGCTGCGCCTCGGTCAGGCGCGAGATGCGATTGTAGGCGCCGCGGAACTTGAACGATCCGGTGCGCTGGAGGCATTCCGCCTTGACGAACAGGCGTCCGCCGACGCGTTCGTTGAGCTGCGGCGATTCGAGAAGCGGGGTCTGCACCGCCACGCCGGAAATGCGGCCGGCGGCGTCCTCGACATCGCCGAAGCGCGGGGCGCGGGCGGGAACGCTCATGATCTCACCATGGAAGGAAGTTCGGCCAGGCTCGCCACCTCGCGTTGCGCCCGCGCCGGCAATTCGTCGGCCGGCGCGCCCCGCCGGTTGACCCAGATGCTCTGGAAGCCGAACGCATCGGCCCCGGCGGCGTCCCAGGAATTCGCCGACACGAAGGCGACTTGCGCGGGGGCGCAGGCGAATTTGTCGGTCGCCACCCGATACACCGACGGGTGGGGCTTGTACACGCCGGCGGCCTCGACCGACAGCATCGCGTCGAAATGCGACCAGAGATCGGCCTGCTTGACCGCCGAGGTCAGCATGGTCGGCGAGCCGTTCGACAGGATGGCGAGCTTGAACCCGGCCGCGCGCAGCCCGTCGAGCGCGCCGCGCGCATCCGCCTGGAGCGGCGGGGTGAGATGGGCGTCCATCAAGCGGGCGCGCAGCGCCGGATCGGCGAGGCCGAGCGAGGCCATGGCATAGTCGAGGCTTTCGCCGGTGACGTGCCAGAAATCGGCGTGCCGGCCCATCAAGCTGCGCAGCCAGGTGTATTCGAGCTGCTTGCGGCGCCAGAGATCGCCCAGCGCTTCCGCACGCTCGCCGAGAAGGTCGCGTGCGCCCATCGCGATTCGTTGCACGTCGAACAAGGTGCCATAGGCGTCGAAGACGCAGACGGCGATTCCTGTCAGCGGCGGCAGCGGCATGCGGGGATGGTCCAATCGGCCGCCACGATCATAGGGCGGGAGACGTGCCGAGAACAATGTCGGGCGGACAGGTCTGCTATCGACGAAGATCGGAGGCCAGCGTGACCACGACGCCCGTTCCGCCAAGCCGCCGCCGATAGACCTGCACGCCCTCCAGCACATGCTCGACATAGGCTCGTGTCTCCGCGAACGGGATGCTCTCGATCCAGTCCACCGGATCGACGGACGGATCGCGCGGATCGCCGAAATCGTGCATCCACTTGTGCACGCGGGCCGGGCCGGCATTGTAGGCCGCGACCGCCAGTATGTAGGAGCCGTCGAACTCCGCGAGCAGGTCCTGCAGATAGCCCGAGCCCAGGCGCAGGTTGAGCCCCGTATCGTGAGTCAACGCGGTGTCCAGCGTCTTCTGCCGCTTGAACACGAGGTTGATCGCGCGAGCCAACTTCGCCGCCGTCGCCGGCATCAGCTGCATCAGCCCGCGCGCGCCCGCCGAGCTGACGGCGTCGCGGTGGAACGCGCTCTCCTGCAAGATCAGGCCGAGGACGAGGGCGTGCTCGGGCTTGATGCTGCCCGGCAGCGACGGCACGGGATAGCCCGCGTTGACCAGCACTACACCCTCGCGTTCGGCGCGGTGCGCCACCGCGACGGCCAGATCGGGCCGCCCCGCTTCTGCCGCGAGCCCCGCGGCCAGCGCCCGCTCGCCCGGCGTGGCCGCGACCTCGGTGACCCGTAGCACGAACGGGCGGACCAGATCGTCCTGGCCGATCTGTCCCAGCGCGCGGGCGATACGCACCAGCTCCATTCGGTCGAAATCCTTGCGGTCCTCCTCCGTAGGCACCGGGTCGGCCGGCAGCGACCAGGCTTCGGCCGGATCGAGGCGGGCCGCGGCGAGCTGTCCATAGAAACTGGTCACCAGCTGGGAGGCGACGCCGTACCAATGCGTCGCCTGCGGCCCGTCTTGCAATGCCTCGGCCGCGCGCCCGGCCCAGAAGGCGGCGCGCGCCCGGCTCGCCGGGGATTGCACGTGCTCGTAGAGGCGCTTGAAGCGGTCGAGCGCGGTGTCGGGATCGTGCAGGTATCTCAGGCAGATCCAGCCCGACAGCCATTCCGATTCAGCGAGCGCCACTCCTTCGATGGCGCCATGCGCGTCCGCCACGCCGAAGGCGGCCGCCGGATCGCCGATCTGGAGCTCATGGCGGACAAGCGCCGCGCGCTCGGTCCACCACGCCTCCGGCCTTGCCTGGTCGGCGGCGGGACCCTTGAGCAGATCGATCGCCAGATCCTCGTGCTCGTGCTCGCGGCGATAGCGCGCGAGTTCGTAGTTCAGCCCCGGATCGTCGCGTAGCTTCTCGGGCACGGCCGCGACCAGCGCCTCGATCCTGGCGGCGTCGCGCGCGAGAGCCATGCGGGCGCGGGCCAGACGCTGCAGGTCCGGATCGACCCGACGCAGTTGCGCGGTCGCCGCCTCGTCCTGATGATCCCAGAGCAGCCGATCGAGCCGTGCCGCCTGATCCTCGGGGCGGAGCAGGTCGCCCCAGCGCGACAGGAACTCACGCTCCTGGAGCGGTCCGAAACTGCCCTGCACCCAGGCGCGCCGGATCAATTCGGTGCCCTGGTCGGAATCGCCGGCCGCGATCAGCGCCGCGCCGTAGGCGGTCATTCCCTCGGCGGTCTGCGGCGGGAATTCAGCGAACCAGTCGAGAAGGACGGGACCGGGCGTGGCTGCCGTGATCGCTTCCTCGGCGCGGCGGGCGAGAGTGGAGATCTGCGGCCAAGTTGGGTTGGCACGCACGAACTCGGCGATCTGCTCGAAGGTCGCGCCCGAGGCGGGACGCGAATACTCGACCCAGGTCAGCGCCTTGCGCGGCAGCTTGTCGGACGTCTTCGCGGCGAGGGCGCGGGCATAGTCGAGCTTGCCCTCGTCGGCGGCCGCGAAGGCTTGCCGATAGAGACGCTCGTCCTCGGCTGAGAGATATCCGGCGAAGGCCCGCCCCCCGGCGAAGACGAGGGCCGCGAACAGGGTGATCGCCAACCGATGTCGCAACGAGCCGCGCCCCGAACTCCCTGGTGGACCGCTTCCCCCGGCGGATGGGGCGGCATCATATGGAGCGGTTCCGGGGCGTGCAAGACGGAAGGATATGCCCGCCCGGCTTGCCGACACCCCGCCGCGCCGCTATTTTTGGCCCTTGCGGCGCGGCATTGCCCGTACGCCGCCGAGGGTCAATACCATGTTCAAGGGTTCGATAACGGCGCTGATCACGCCCTTCCGCAAGGGTCGCGTCGACGAGGCGGCGTTCCAATCCTTCGTCGATTGGCAGATCGCGGAGGGCACGGACGGGCTGGTGCCTTGCGGCACCACCGGCGAGTCCCCGACGCTCAGCCACGAGGAGCACAATCGCGTCATCGAACTCTGCGTCGAAGTGGCGAAGGGCCGGGTCCCGGTGATCGCCGGCGCGGGATCGAACTCGACCGAGGAGGCGATCGCCCTGACGCGGCACGCCAAGAAAGTTCGCGCCGACGCGGTGCTTCATGTCGTGCCCTATTACAACAAACCGACCCAGGAGGGGATGTACCAGCATTTCAAGGCGGTGCACGACTCGGCCGACATCCCCATCGTCATCTACAACATACCCGGCCGCACCAATGTGGACATGAGCCTGGAGACGATGGCGCGGCTGGCGAAGCTGCCGAACATCGTGGGCGTCAAGGATTCGACGGGCGATGTCGTGCGCCCGGTGCGCACGCGGCTCGGCATCGGCACCAAGTTCGCGCAGCTCACCGGCGAGGACGGGAACGTGGTGGGATTCCTGGCCCAGGGCGGCGTTGGTGCCATCTCGGTCACCTCGAACGTGGCGCCCTCGCTCTGCGCCAAGCTGCACGACTCCTGGACATCGCGCGATCTCGACACGGTGTTCGCTATCCGAGACCGGCTCGGCCCGCTCAACGACGCGCTGTTCTGCGAGACCAATCCGGCCCCGGTGAAATATGCCGCGAGCCTGCTCGGCAAGTGCACCGGCGAGCTGCGCCTGCCGCTGGTCGAGATCGCGGACGCAAGCAAGCAGAAGGTCCAGTCTGCGATGAGGTCCGCGGGCCTGCTCAACTGAGCCGGCATGGCGCGACCGACGCTCATCGCCGGGCGGATCGCCGCCGAGAACCGCCGCGCGCGCCACGACTACGCGATCGAAAGCACGCTCGACGCCGGCATCATCCTCGCCGGCACGGAGGTCAAGGCGCTGCGCACGGGGCGCGCCAATCTGGTCGACGCCTTCGCCCAGGAGAAGGGCGGCGAACTGTTCCTCTACAATGCCTACATCCCGGAATATCAGGCTAGTAGCCGGCACCTGACCCATGAACCCCGGCGGCCGCGCAAGCTGCTCGTGCACCGAAGAGAGCTGGCGCGGCTGATCGGCGCCGTCACCCGCGAGGGCATGACGCTGGTGCCGCTGTCGATCTACTTCAACGAACGCGGCCTGGCCAAGGTGCAGCTCGCCTTGGGCAAGGGCAAGAAGCTCTACGACAAGCGGGCGGCCGAGAAGGAACGCGACTGGCGCCGCGAGAAGTCGCGGGCGATGCGCGAGCGCGGCTGATCGGGTAACCTGGGACGGCTCAAGGACGAATCTGGCGCATGGACGATTCGGGCAAGGATCCGCCGCTGACCGGCGCGCTGAAGGAGAAGCTGATCGCGGCCAAGCAGCGCTGGGCCCGCGAGGGCCGCTTGCTCACCGGCCAGACCGATCCCCAGCACAAGCGCCGTCTGCCGCCTGGCCAGCGCGAAGTGAAGGATTGGCCGGTGCTCGATCTCGGCACCGTGCCGAATCTCAGCACCAAGGACTGGTCGTTCACGGTGGCCGGCGCGGTAGCGCGGCCGCTGCGCTGGAGCTGGGACGAATTCATGGCCCAGCCGCAGGTGACGGTGAAGATCGACATGCATTGCGTCACCGCCTGGAGCCGGTTCGACAACGCCTTCACGGGCGTGCCCGCGCTGCATCTGCTCGATCTGGTCCGGCCGGGTCCGCGCGCGAGCCACGTCATGCTGCGCTCGTATGACGGCTACACGACCAATTTGCCGATCGCCGATCTCGCCGACGACGACGTGCTTCTCGCCCATTCCTGGGAGGGCAAGCCGATCGGGCGCGACCATGGCGGGCCGATGCGTCTCATTGTGCCCAAGCTCTATCTGTGGAAGAGCGCGAAGTGGTTGCGCCACGTCACCTTCCTCGAAGCCGACTCGCCGGGCTATTGGGAGCAGCGCGGCTATCACATGCGCGGCGATCCGTGGAAGGAAGAGCGTTACGACCGCGATTGACGGGGAAGCGGAGGAGGGGACCATGGCCAAGGAATCGGACGGCAAGACGGCGTGGGACTTTTCGTTCCAGACCATCGAAGGGGCGCCGCTGCCGCTTTCCACCTACAAGGGCAAGGCGCTGATGGTGGTGAACACCGCTTCGCAGTGCGGGTTCACGCCGCAATACGAGGGCCTGGAGGAGATCTGGAGGAAATACCGGGAACGCGGACTGGTGATGCTCGGCGTGCCGTGCAACGATTTCGGCGGCCAAGAGCCGGGCAGCGAGACCGAAATCCAGGAATTCTGCACCATCAACTTCAACATCGACTTTCCGATGACCCGCAAGGCGAAGGTGTCGGGTTCCGACGCGCACCCGTTCTATCGCTGGGCGCGCGAGACGGTAGGGCCGCTCGGGGTGCCGCGCTGGAATTTCCACAAATTCCTGATCGCGCCCGACGGACATATCGCGGACTGGTTCTCGACCGTGACCAAGCCGGAGGCGAGCAAGATCGCCGCCGCCATCGAGAAAGTGCTGCCGGCGGCGAGCTAGGAGCCGCCGATCACCCAGTGGCCTCAATCGCCTCGCGCATCACGGCGCGGAACATCGCGTCGGTCAGCCGGCCGGTGTTCGTATTGAGCCGCGAGGTGTGGTAGGTATCGATCAGCGCGATGCCGTCTGGCAAACGGTGCCGCGCGCCATGCGCGAAGGCGAAGACCGACTTGCGCACGCCCCGCGCCTTCAACACCGCGTCGTGCGCGATCGATCCCAGCGCGAGGATGGCGCGCAGGCCCGGCATCGACGCCATCTCGGCGGCGAGGAACGGTCGGCAGGCGGCGATCTCGGCCGGAGTCGGGCGGTTGGCTGGCGGCACGCAGCGCACAGCGTTGGTGATCCGGCAGCCGATCAGTTCCAGCCCGTCGTCGGCGCGCTCGGCATAGGTGCCGCGCGCAAGCCCGAGTTCGAGCAGCGTTCCGTATAGGAGATCGCCCGCCCAGTCGCCGGTGAACGGCCGGCCGCTTGCGTTCGCGCCGCGCAGTCCCGGCCCCAGCCCGACGATGAGCAGGCGCGCATCGAGCGATCCGAAGGAGGGAACCGGCGCGTTGTGCCAGTCGGGAAACTTGGCGCGGTTGTCGGCGCGGAACGCTGCCAGGCGCGGGCAGAGCGGACAGTCCCGCCCTGGCTCGGCGGGAGCCGCCGCCACGGCCTAACTGTCGTCCTCGACCGGCTGACGCTCCTCGCGCATCGGCTGGGGCGCGCGGGCGATCAGCGGCTCGAGGTCGAGCAGCTCGACGAAATTGTCGGCCTCGCGGCGCAGCTCGTCGGCCACCATCGGCGGCTGCGAGCGCACTGTGCTGACCACGGTCACCCGCACGCCCTTGCGCTGCACCGCCTCGACCAGGCGGCGGAAATCGCCGTCGCCGGAAAAGATCACCACATGATCGAGATGCGGCGCCATCTCCATCACGTCGATGGCCAGCTCGATGTCCATGTTGCCCTTGATCTTGCGCCGGCCGAATGCGTCGGTGAATTCCTTGGTCGGCTTGGTGACCATGGTGTAGCCGTTATAGTCGAGCCAGTCGATCAGCGGCCGGATCGGCGAATATTCCTGGTCCTCGACCAGCGCCGTGTAATAGAA
>JASHSH010000076.1 GCA_030040955.1 Rhodospirillales bacterium | reverse complement strand
CGGCCTGCTCCTCGGCGTTGACCGCCCTGCATCTGGCCTGCCAAAGCCTGTCGCTCGGCGAGTGCGAGCTCGCCGTGGTCGCCGGTGTCAACGTGCTGCTCGGACCTTCGCCCTTCGTCGGGTTTTCGCAGGCGCACATGCTGTCGCCGCGCGGCATCTCGGCTCCGTTCGATGCCGACGCGGACGGATTCGTGCGCGGCGAAGGCTGCGGCGCCGCCGTGCTCGCGCGCGGCGATCGCCCCTGGCGCGGCCTGCGCCGGGCATACGCCGAGATCATCGGCTGGGGCATCAACGAGGACGGCAAGACGGCGAGCCTGACGATTCCCAACGCGGAGCGGCAGGTCGCCCTGATGGGCGATACGATCGCGCGCGCCGGGATCGGTCCCGAGCGGATCGTCTTCGTCGAGGCTCACGGCACGGGAACTCCGGTCGGCGACCCGATCGAGGCCGAATCCATCTCGAAGGCGATCGTGGGAACCCGGAGGGCCGATCTCGCCATCGGCTCGGTCAAGGGTCATACCGGCCACCTGGAGACCGCGGCCGGCATCGTCGGCCTTACCAAGGCGGCGTTGTGCCTCCATCACCGGCGACTCGTGCCGACGGCCGGCCACCGGCGATGGTCGCCGCGGATCGACGCCGCCAAGCTCCGCCTGCGCGTGCCGACGGAAATCGAGCCCCTGCCGGAAAGCGAAGCGGGCGGCGATCCCGTCATCGCCCTCTGCTCCTACGGGTTCGGCGGCGCCAATGCGTTCGCGCTTCTGCGCCCGGCCGCCGCCGCTCCCGACCGGGACGGCGAAGACGCCCATCGTGCCGTCCAGCGCGCCCGTGCCTTGCCGCTCAGCGCGCATCATCGCGGCGGGCTCGACGGCATGGAACGGCATCTTGCCGGGTTGAACGAGGCCGACCGGCGCGAGGCCTCCGGCTGGGCCGGCATGAGCCTGCCCGCGCAAGCCTACCGCCGCGTGCGTCTGTCCGCCTCGGGGGATCCGTTCGGCGACGACGCCTCGGTTCTGGAAGGAGAGGTTCGCGGCGCGGCGCCGCGGTTGCTGTTCGCCTACGGCGGTCAGGGCAGCCAATACCCGGCGATGGGCGTGGACCTGTACCGGCGATACCCCGCCTTTCGCCGCGCCGTCGACGAGGCGGACGAGCTGTTCGCGCGCGTCGCCGGCCATTCCCTGATCGAGCAACACGGGTTATGCCGCCGCGAGCTCGACGCCGCGTCGCTGGCGGAAGTGACGGTCTCGCTGCCCTGCACCATCCTCGTGCAGATCGGTCTGACGGCGTTGCTTCGCGATGCCGGTCTGCGGCCGGCGGCCGTCTGCGGACATTCGACTGGCGAGATGACCGCGGCCTGGGCCTGCGGCGCCATCGATCTGGAGACGCTGTGCCGCATGACCCACGAGCGCGCCTCGGCCCAGGCTCGAATGCCGCCGGGCGCGATGGCGGCTTTGGCGTGCGATGCGGAGTCGGCGGCCCGGATGCTGCGCGACCTCGACCTCGACGGCCGACTGGTCATCGCCGCCGTCAACGGCGAGGCGGCGCTGACGTTGGCCGGGGAGATCGCGGGTATCGACAGGCTGGTGGCCCGCGCCAAGGAGCTGGGCCTGCGCGCCACGCGCCTTGACGTGCCCCGGGCCTATCACAGTCCTCACGTCGACCCGGTGATGGACCGGCTCGGCGCCGGGTTCGAGGGCATCGTGGCGCGCGCCGGCACCATACCCTTCGTGTCGAGCGTCGCCGATCACGTCGGACCGATGGCCGGAGAAGCGCTGAGTGCCGCCTATTGGGCGCGCAACGTTCGCAACCGGGTCGAATTCGCGCGTGCCGCGCGCCACGCGGCCGAGTTCGGCGACATCTTCGTCGAGGTCTCGCCGCGTGCCGTCCTGTCCGCCTATCTGGCCGAACTGCCCGGGCGCGGCGTCATCGCCGCGCAGACCCAGAAGCAGCCCGGCGACCTGGCCTATCTGCGCTGCCTGGCGGAGCTCTACGTCCGCGGAGTGGACATAGACTGGTCCCCCGTCCAGCCGCCGACCCGCTTCGTCGCCGTGGGTCATCCGCCGTGGCAGCACGAGCCGATCCCGCGCCGCGCCGGCTGGATGCAGGCGCAGGGCAGTCCGCCGGCCGACAATGGTGTGACCGGTAGCGTCCTCCTGACGCGGGAGAAGCACGGTTTTCTGCTCGATCATCGGGTCGAGCGCCAGGTCGTGATGCCCGGGGCCGGGCTGGTCGCGTTGACGCTCGCGCGCCACGCCAGACCGCTCCGCGACATCGCGTTCAGGCGATTCCTGGTGCTGTGGAGCGACACGCCCGGCCTGTCCCTGGATGGCGAGTCCCGCAACGACCGATGGGAATGGAGCGCGAAGGGCACCGTCCACTGTTCCTGCGTACTCGCCTCGGAAGAGACGGGCGCGCCGCCGCGCGATCTCCCTTCGCTCGAGATGGCGCGGAAGCGATGCCCCGTGGAAGTCGACGTATCCCGTGTCTATCGCGCCATGGAACGCCATGGAGGGCAGGATTTCGGACCGATCTTCCAGGCGGTCGCGGAAATGCGCCTCGGCGACGGCGAGGCATTGGGAACCATCCGCATCGCCGACGATGTCGAACCGGCCTGGGGCCGCGATACCGTTCTGCTGGAAGGAAGCTTTCAGGTTCTGGCCATTCTCGCCGGGATCGACGCGCGCGCCATCGTTCCCGTCTCCATCGCCGCGCTCGACTCGAATTCCACGCGCGCGCGGTTGGCATCCGCGCGGGCGCATGCGCGAATGACGGCGCTCGGCGCCGATTGGGTCGAAGGCGATATCGACATCTGGGAGGATGATGCCACCTGCGCCTGGCGCATTCGAGGACTACGCATGGAGCGGATGGCCTCGGCGCGCTCGCCGCGGCCGGAGGCGTTTACGCTCGACTATGTGGCCAGAGGCATCCCGGCAGTGGCAAGCGGCTGGGACTGGAGCGATCCGGCGGCCGGCCTGACCCGCCTGATCGAGGTCAAGCCGTGCCTGCGTGTGCTGGATTTGTCCCGCGAGCTTGTCTCGCTGTCCGCCCTGGGCGCGGACGGGGGCGATCCGGTATCCGACGCGCGCCCGATCATTGTCGCGGCGGCCGACCCGCCGGCCGCAGCACCTCCTTGGATTCACCGTCTCGATCCCCAGGCCCCGCCGGATCGGCAAAGCTTCGATGTCGTGATCGGCCGCAGCGGCCTGGCTTGGCTGGCTCCGGAAGGCATCCATCTGCCGGTCGAGGACGAGGCTTCCTCGGCGGCCGCGCTGGGCGACGCGTTCACCGCGGAGGACGAGCCGCCGCGCGTGTGGTGCATGGGCGCGTGCGGTGCGCCGTGGCCGGCGGACATGGCGTCCACCGGTCTCGACGACGCCAACATCGTTATCGACGCCCGCGGCTCGCTGATCGAGGCGAGCGCCCTGCTGAAGGATCTCGTCTCCAATTCCCGCTACCCGGTCGCGGCGTTCGTGGTCCGGACGGGAGGGCCGGAGCCGCCGTCGCCGATCTGGGGCTTCGTCCGCGCGGCGCGCAACGAGCTGGCCGAGGCACGCCTCCATGCCGTGGGCCTGCCCTACGATATGCCGGATGCGGAGGTGGCCGAGCGTCTGGTCCAGCTGTGTCGGACGGGATTCGGCGAACCCGAGCTCCGCTGGATGGACGGTCGATGGCATGTGCCTCGGCTCGTGCCACTGGACCTGCCCCGGCCGGCCTCGACCGGGGAGTGGCGCCTGGAGGCGCCGCGCACCGGCCCCAATGCCTCTTTCCGCTGGCGCGGCGTCGACATCCTCCGCGATGGCCTGCGCCCCGACGAGGTGCGCGTCCGGGTCAATCACGTATCGCTGCATTTCAAGGACGTCATACTTTCGCTGGGCATGCTGCCCGGCTTCGACCCGACGCTCGGCATGGAATGCTGCGGCACGATTCTCGAGGTCGGCAACGCCGTTCCCGGATCGCATCCCGAGTTGCTGCCCGGCCGCACCGTGCTGGTATTGGCCATGACGACGGCGCGCTCGGCGCCGCGCTTCGGCCTGTTCGGCACGGTGGGGATCGCGCGGGCGGACCATGTCCTGCTCAAGCCGGCCAACACCGAGGATCACGAGGCGGCCGGGTTCCTCGGCGCCTACGCGACGGCATGGTACGCGCTGCATCATGTCGCCAAGCTGCTGCGCGGCGAAAGCGTGCTGATCCATTCGGCGGCCGGCGGAGTCGGCCATGCGGCCGTGCAGATCGCGCGAGGCTTGGGCGCCGAGGTCATCGCTTCGGCCGGCAGCGACGCCCGGCGCGACTATCTGCGCGATCGCCGCGGCATCGCGCGGATTCTGGACTCGCGCGCTCCGGCGCGGTTCGTCGACGAAGTGCGGGCGATGACGGGAGGCCGCGGCGTCGATGTCGTGCTCAACAGCCTGGCGGGCGCGGGGCTGCGCGAAAGCCTGCGCTGCCTCGCGCCGGGAGGACGGCACGT
>JASHSH010000075.1 GCA_030040955.1 Rhodospirillales bacterium | reverse complement strand
ATGGTGGTCACCCATGGCGGCCATTTCCTGCTCGGCGCGTGGGCGATGGTGATGCTGCGCGACCATCATGACGGCCGCGACTTCGCCGCCGAGGATGTGCGCCTTCAGGTGCCGATGGGCGCGATCGACCTGTCGCTGGCCCGCCGCTTCCCCGAGATCGGCAAGACCGATTGGGCCAAGGTCGATTTCACCCGCTTCAGCAAATCCCGCAATCCGCGGGTCTCGCGCTACCAGTTCACCCCGGACGCCGTGCTCGACCAGCTCGGCACCGCCGGCTGAACGAGGGAATCGCGCTTGACCGGCGAGGCCGCCGCGCGCTGGACCCGCCGCAATCGCGTGGCGCTGACCGTGATGGTCTGCCTGTCGCTGATCGCCGGGTTCGCGGTCGCGCAGAGCGGGGTGGCGATCTTCGCCGTCGCCCGCTTCGGCGGCAGCTTCGACCAGATCGCGCGGAAGAGCCTGCCCGAGCTGGTCGCGGCCTCGCAGCTTGCCCGCCTGAGCGAGACCCTGGCGGCGACCGCGCCGCAGATCGCGGGGGCGACCACGCAGCTGCGCCGCCAGGCCCTGGCCGACGATCTTCGCGTGCGCCTGACCAGGCTGACCGAGCTGGTGGACGGGATCGATCGCGGCGCGATGGACCATGAGCGCCTGGCGCAGGTGCGCTCGCAACTTGGCCTGCTGCAAGCCAATCTGACCGGTCTCGACGACATCGTGCGGCGGCGCATCGAAGCCGACGACGCCTTCGCCGCCGGCATCGCCAGCCTTCCGGGCGTGGCCTCCTCGGTCCGCGGCCTGGTCGACTCCGCGCTCGATCGGGGATCGGCCGCGAACCCAGCGCCGCTGTCGGAGGCCGAGCGCGGACGACTGATCGCGTGGGCCACCGGGGCGCTGGCGGCGATCAATTCGATGCTCTCGGCGCCATCGTTGCAGACCAGCTCCCGCGTCGACCGCGTGCAGAGCGAGCTGGCCGGCCTGATCGCCCGGACCGCGGCGGAGCGGGCCGCGCTGCCCGCCGGCCTGCGCCCGCGCGTCGATCCCATCCAGGACCAGATCGCGCGATTCGGCGCCGGCGCGGCGGGCGTTCTCCAAGCGAGGCGCGCGCAGATCGAGGCGACCGAATCCGAGCAGACCGCGCTGGAGTTGATCGCGCAGACCAGCGAACGCTTCACCGGCCTGGTCTCGGAGGTGCTCGACGCCACCCAGCGCGACATCGCCGAGCGGTCGTCCTATTTCGGCCGCAACGTCTCCTATTTCAACCTGCTGTTCGTGGCGACCACGCTGCTCTGCGTCCTCCTCGGCGCCACGATACTGATCTATGTCCGGCGGGCGGTGATCGCGCGCCTGCTCGCCGTGCAGGCGTTCCTGCGCGAACAGGTCGAGGGCAGGCCGGCCGCGCTGGAGGTCCGCGGCGACGACGAGATCGCCGAGATCGCGCAGGCGACGCAGTTCTTCGTCTCGCGCATCGGCGAGCGCGAGGCCGTGCTGCGCGCCGTGTTCGACAACGTGGCCGGTGGCATCCTGATGGCCGACGAGAAGCTGCGGATCACGGCCTGGAACCGGCAATATCTGCGCCTCACCGACATGCCGCCCGGGCACATGCGCACGGGCATGACGCTGGAGGAGCTGGTCCGCTTCCAGATCCGCCGCGGCGAATACGGCCCGGTGAACGAAGAGGAGGTGGTGCGCAACTATTTCGAGTCGCTCGGCCGGCGCGAGGTGTGGGAGAGGACCCGGCCGAACGGATCGATCCTCGAATTCCGGCGGACCATGCTGGCGGAAGGCGGGTTCGTGTCGATCTGCGCCGACATCACCGAACGGCGCCGCCAGCAGCGCGCGCTCGAGGAGAGCGAGCGGCTCACCCGCACCGTGCTCGAAGCGAGCCCGATCGGCGCGGCGATCGGCGCCGACGACGGCCGCGTGCTGTTCTGCAATTCGGAGTTCGCCGCCCAGCACCGCATCTCGCGCGACCGCCTCGACGAGGTGAGCGCGACCCGGTTCTTCGCCAATCCCGAGGACCGGCCCCGCCTGCTCGCCAAACTGTATTGGGAAGGCGCGATCCGGCATGTCGAGATAGCCCGGCTGCGCGCCGACGGCGAGCCCTGGTGGTGCCTGCTGACCTTGCAGCAGATCGCCTATGGAGAGGGATCGGCGATCCTGTCCTGGACCTACGATATCTCCGAGCGCAAGCGGGCCGAGGATATCATCCGCAATACCGAGGCCGAGCTGCGCGCGCGCTCGCGCGAACTGTCCGCCGCGCTCGCCCAGCACACCGCGACCGGCGAGATTCTGCGCGCGATCATCGCCTCGCCGACCGACAATCATCCGGTGTTCGAGACCTTGCTGCGCGACGCGATCGAGCTGTGCGAGGCGACGGCGGGGGCGATGTACCTGTTCGACGGCGAGCATTTGCGCAGTGTGGTCGCCCAGAACTACCCGCCGGCCGCGCTGGAGCTGCTGGCGCGGACCTTTCCGCTGGTGCCGCATCGCGGATCGCTGGCCAGCCGCGCGCTGCTCGACCGGGCGGTGGTGAATATCGGCGATCTCGAGACGGAGACCGGCTATTCCCCGGAACATCAGCGGATCACCAGCATCGTCGGCGTGCGCGCGTTCCTGGCGGTGCCGATGATGCGCGGCGACGAGCCGGTGGGCGTCATCACCGTCCATCGCGCGCCGACCGGGTCGTTTCCGGAAGCGCAGGTGGCGATGCTGAAGATCTTCGCCGACCAGGCGGTCATCGCGCTCAATCACGCGCGCCTGTTCGAGGAGTTGCGCGTCGCCAGGGATCGCGCCGAGGCCGCCGCGCAGGCCAAATCGACCTTCCTCGCCACCATGAGCCACGAGATCCGGACACCGATGAATGGCGTGCTCGGGCTGCTCGAACTGCTCCAGCACACGCGCCTGGACGCCGAGCAGCGCGAACTGACCGGCGTGGTGCGCGAATCCGCCTCCTCGCTGCTCAACATCATCGACGACATCCTCGACTTCTCGAAGATCGAGGCGGGACGGCTGGAGATCGAGCGGGTGCCGATGTCGCCGCTGGCGGTGGTCGAGGGCGTGGCCGACGCCCTCGCCCCCCAGGCGCACAAGAAGAAGCTGCAGCTCACCAGCCTGGTCGACGCCTCGGTGCCGACCATGGTCGAGGGCGATCCGGTGCGGCTGCGCCAGATCCTGTTCAATCTGGTCGGCAACGCGCTGAAATTCACCGAGCGGGGCGAGGTAAGCGTGCGCATGTCGGTGGATTCACCGATGCCCGGCGGCATGCGGCTGGTCACCCGGGTGACCGACACCGGCGTGGGCCTCGACGCGGAGGCGCGCGCCCGCCTGTTCCAACCCTTCGTCCAGGCGGACAGTTCGACCACGCGGCGCTATGGCGGCACCGGCCTCGGCCTGTCGATCGCGCGCGGCCTGGTCGAGCGCATGGGCGGGGAAATCGGCGTCGAAAGCGAGCCGGGACGGGGCTCGACCTTCTGGTTCACCATCTCGGTCGGCCAAAGCTCGATCGCCGGGCCGGCGGAGCCGGATCTGGTCGGCCTCTGTATTCTGGTGATCGACGACAACGCGACCGTGCGCGAGGCGCTGCGCATCTATCTTTCGCTGGCCGGCGCCCAAGTGGAAATCGCGCACAACGCGGAGAGGGCGCTGGCGCTGTTGCGCCGCTACGCCGAGGCCGGGATCGCGGTGGACGCGGCGGTCGTCGATCTCAAGCTGCCCGGCATGGACGGATTCGCGTTCCGCCAGGCGGTGGCGACGGACGCCGATCTGCGTGACAAGCCCTGCCTGCTGCTCACCGCCTACGACGAGCCGGACCTGCGCGGCCGGGCGCTGGCGGCCGGCTTCGCTGTATATCTGACCAAGCCGGTCCGGCGCGCGACGCTGCTGCGCGGCATCCTGGCCGCGGTGGGGCGCGGCGAGGCGGAGCCCGAAGCGGACCTGGCCGAAGCCGCGGCGACGACATCCGCCCCGCCCGACCGCGCGGCGGCCCTCGCGGCGGGCGAGCTGATCCTGGTGGTCGAGGACAATCCGACCAGCCAGCTTCTCGTCGTCCGCCAGCTGGCGCAGTTGGGATTCGCGGCGGACCTCGCGGAGAACGGCCGACAGGGGCTGGAGATGTATGGGTCGGATCGCTATGGGCTGGTGCTGACCGACATCCACATGCCGGAGATGGATGGGATGGAGCTGGCCACCGCCATCCGCCAAATCGAGCGCGAGCGGCGGCTGCCGCACCTGCCGGTGCTGGCGCTCACCGCGGACGCGTTGGCGGGCGAGGTGGAACGCCACCTGGCGGCCGGAATCGACGACGAGTTGCGCAAGCCGGTCTCGCTCGGCCACCTGTCCGATGCGCTGCGGCGCTGGCTGCCCGCCGCCGCCCATCGTCTCGCCGCCCCGCCCCGTCCGAAGCCGGCGGCCGAACCGGCCGCCCGATCGGGGCCCGCGCCGATACTCGACCTCGATCGGATACGGGAGAATTTCGGCCGGGTCGACGGCGGCGCGATCGCGTTGCTGCGCCGCTATGTCGAGACCACCGAACCGATCCTCGCCGCCATCGACCGCGGGCTCGACCGGCGCAGCGCGGCGGATGTGCGCGAGGCGGCGCATTCGGCGCTCGGGGCCTCGCGCACGGCCGGGGCCGAGCAGCTGGCCGAACTGTGCCGGGGGATCGAGGCGGCGATGAAGACCGGCGCGTGGGACGAGGCGGACCGGTTGCGCGGCGAACTCGCGCCGGCCTTCGCGCGCGTCAAGGAAGCGGTGGCGGGACTGAATGCCTGAACGCCCGGCCGAAGGCACGCCGCGCATTGTCGGGCGCGATGCCCTTCCCTATCCTGACGCGCGGGAAGAACGTCCGCGGGCCGGATCCGCCACGATGCTGGCCAATCTCCTCTACGGGCTCTATGAGCGGCGCCTCGGCGGCCAGGTGCGCCGCGCCGGCGGGCTGCCGCGTCATATCGGCATCATCCTCGACGGCAACCGCCGGCACGGTCAGCAGCAGGGATTGACCGATCCGCGCGCGATCTACGCCGCCGGCGCGCGCAAGCTCGACGATGTGCTCGACTGGTGCGCCGATCTCGGCGTCGCCGCGGTGACGCTATGGGTGCTGTCGACCGACAATCTGGGCCGGCCGCTCGATCAGGTGAGCGGCATTCTCGGCGCGATCGAGGGCAAGATGCGCTCGCTCGCCACCGACCCGGCGATCCACCGCCGGCGCGTGCGCGTGCAAGCCATCGGCCGGCTCGACCTGCTGCCCGCCTCGACCGTCGCCGCGATCGAGGCGGCGTGCCGCGCGACCTCCGCCTACGAAGCCATGGTGCTCACCATCGCGGTGGCCTATGGCGGGCGCGAGGAGATCGTGGACGCCGTGCGCGCGTTGCTCGACGCGGTCGCGCGCGAAGGTGGGTCGCTGGCCGACGCCTCCGCGCGCGTCGACGCCGAGACGATCGGGAGGCATCTCTATCTGACCGGGCTGCCGGACCCCGACCTGATCATCCGCACCAGCGGCGAAATCCGGCTCTCCGGCTTTCTGCTGTGGCAGAGCGCGCACAGCGAATTCTATTTTTCGGATGTCTACTGGCCGGCCTTCCGGCGCATCGATTTCCTGCGCGCGATCCGCGCCTATCAGCAGCGCAGCCGCAGATATGGGCAATAATCTGGGCCTAGACCTCGCCCAAAGGTGAATGTTTCGAGGCTAAAGCGTGGCGCTTGCCATTGCCGCACGGGATGAGAGAATACGCTTCGAACAGTTGTAGGCATCGCCGTCGCCGAGGCAATCATGCCCTCCATAACCAACCCATTTTCGAACCCGACGCCGCTCGAGAGCCTTCTGATTCAACGGCTCGAGGCGGTGGATGCGGCGAACCAGCGAGAATTGGCGGTTACTGCGCCATTCGGACAGAACCAGGTCAGAGGAAGCTTTCTGCGCTGGCTCCTTCTGGAGGCGATCCCAGCGCAGAAACTGCCAATCGCGCGGTTCATATTGATCGGTGGGGAGGTGAAGGGCGAGCTGAGTCTCAACGCTGCTAAGCTCGCGGTCTTGCCCCGTTTCGAAAGCTGCACGTTTGACGAGCTCATAGATATGAACGACGCCGACATCGTCGGCTTCGAGGTTGTCGCGGGCTCCATCAAGAAGCTTCATGGAGATCGGCTGAAGACGCATGGCTCTCTGATTCTGCGTAGCCCAACGAAGGACGACATTGACGGGCGGAAGAAATTGAATGAAGCGCCAGAATTGGAGGAGGGGGCGCTTATGGAGGTGAAGCACCGCGTACGTCTTTGTGGAGCAACGATTCGGGGCAATCTCGATTTCAGAGGCTGCACGTTCCTTGCTACGACGGATGGCGGGCGGAAGCCGGAGGCCCTGCTGGCCGATGGGATGTCAATCGACGGCAATCTGCTGATGCGGGATTCGTTCACGAGTTTCGGAGCGATCATCCTGAACGGCAGCCGGGTCGGTCGCAATATTGATCTGTCGGGCGCCGACCTCAGAAACCCGGATGGGTATACGCTGTCGGTCGCGGGGGGAAAAATTGGTGGCTCCGTCTATCTTGGGTGGCCGCGAAGACGCGATTTCTCGGCTGCTCCTCAGTTCTTTAGCTCGGAGGGTACAATTCGGCTCGAGGGCGCAGAAATCGTAGGTGACCTTGATTGCTCCGGCGGACGATTCAAGGCACCCGCCTTCGCCCTCGGACGGACTGCGACTCCAGACCAAGCGTCGCGAGCAAACTACCTTCTCGCAATCGACGCGACGGGAATTGCGGTTGGCGCCGACGTAAAGTTCGTTGGCATCGATGGTGGTGAACAGGTTTCGGGTGGTAGCGATACCGAGTACCGTCAGAACTTCTCCGTCGAGGGAGGTGTGAACATTGATAGCGCCAAAATCGGCGGACAATTGTCCTGCGGGCACGCCAGATTCACCGCATCTAACCGCGCGCCACCCACCGACTCCGTGGCAATGACAGGTGAGCGGAGGCGCCCGCTCCCAGATAGTGCTTCGCTAGAGGAGATTGCAAATTCAGAACGTGCGCTCAGTGCGGACGAAGCAAAGATTGGCGGCGACGCGGTCTTCGGCGATTACCTGAAGGTGGCAGGGAAGGTCAACCTAATCGGTGCCTCTATCGGCGGCGACCTGCGGTGCGAGGGGCCAGAAACAGAGTTCCGAAATGCGGGTACATGGGCGATCGAAGCGGACGGAGTGAGTGTGGCCGGCACAACCTTCGTGAACGATTTCGTGACGGACGGTCTACTGAGCTTCGTGGTGGCAAATTTCAGCCAGGGCTTCTATGTCACTGATTTAGAATTTGACTGCGACGGGTTGAATTGGAACAGCATAGAGAAGGATTCGACGATACTCAATGATCTTGAAGGACCAAGTTGCGGAATATTCGCGCGCTACACACAAGTGAAAGGGGCGTTTCGATGGCACGGCATCCAGAAGAAAGAGCCGAACCCGCCCGCAAAACCAGCCCGAAACGCATGGTTGTATCTGTTCGGGTCGAGGGCGGACGAGATTGAGGACGAAGTGGAGAGTTGGAACGCGTTGCATCGATTCAACGTAACGGCCTGCGAATATCGACGGATAACTGGCTACCGGCCCTCAGACGCGGGTACTGGGGTCACTAAACCAACCTACCATCGGACCACGTTTCTTGAGGATATGGATTGGCGGTTGGGCGTGCTCGATAATGAGTATGCGAAGCTGAATGCAGGCGCCGACCGGTTGGGCGCCGGGCAGCCAGCGAGGATGCTCCGTCAGGCGCCGCGGCTCTTCGCGCTCGCGTGGAGGAGTTTCCGTCGAGCGCAGCCCTTTTGGAGGTCACCAAAGGACGATCCGCTTAAAGACGCAATGGGTCGGTTCGCGCCGCAACCCTATGTTCAGCTCGCGGCTGCGGCAAGAGACTTGGGTTATGAGCACGCGGCTAATAGGATTTTGGTTCGTCTCGAGCGCAACAAAACACGATACGGCGATCTCGAATGGTGGCGGCAGTTGGGCCGCTGGGTGTTAGACATCGGATTGGAATATGGATTCTCGCCGTTTCGGCCGGTGCTCGCGATTATTGCGTGGTCCCTAGTAAGCAGCATCTTTTTCTATATCGCAAGCGAACAACGCGTATTCGTGCCGACGTATGAAAATCAGGAGCGAATTTGTGCGTCCGGTGACGACTGCGAGCCCCCGAGAGTCGCGTTCAATGCCCTGCTGTACGCGTTCGATACTTTGGTGCCCTTTGTCGACCTCGATCAGCGAAAAAACTGGGTGATAGGCCCGGTAGAGGAAGGGACCTCGTCATCCGCGACGCGGCCAAGAACGTGTTTTTGCACTCTCTCCTGGTCGGCGAGAAGCTGGGCTTACTTCCTGTTTGTGTTCAACACCTTCTTCGGCTGGCTGCTCACTTCATTCTTGGCCGCCGGCATCACGAGACTAATCCGAGGTGCCAAGGAATAGCCTAATATGCGACCCCGTCAGCGCTCCGCCGGTTGGTCTGATCCGAGCCTCGCCCACCCAAGGCGCCGATCGATCAGTTCAAGCTGGCGCCGGCGCGGATTTCGACCAGGGCCTCGGCGACATCGAGTTCTGGCGGGGAACCTGCCCGGCCCTCGCAAAGCTGCTCGGCCATCTGCTCCGCCACCCCGATGAAATGCGCCAGTTCGGCCTCGTTCACGGCGCGCGCCCGATGCTCGAGCGCGCGCAGCTCCGCGGCGATGCGCACAACCTCGCGCGGCCCCAAACGCCGGGATCGGGTCTTGGCCATGGCGGTACCCCCGATATGCCTGGAGGCACATTGGTATACCGGCGCCGGTTCGCCCGGCTCTCCTACGTTTCTTTAGCCTTGACAGGCGCGAAGCGGGCCGCGCAGCGCCGCGTCTAGCCGCCGCGCGAAAGCAGCCGCACCAGTTCGAACAGCGACTTGCGCACGCGGCCGTCCTTGATCCGATAGTAAGCGCGCACCAGTTCGAGCGTCTCGCGCTTGTTCATCGGATCGGCGACATGCTCGTGCACCGGCTCCTTGGTCAGGCCGGAGATGATCATGCGCGGGCTGTATTGAGTCACGTTCTCCGACATGCCGTCGAAGAAGTAGGAGATCGGCACGTCGAGCACGCGGGAGAGATCGAACAGGCGCGACGAGCCCACACGGTTCGCGCCGCGCTCGTATTTCTGCACCTGCTGGAAGGTGAGCCCGAGCGCGGTGGCCAGGTTGCCTTGGCTCATGCCGAGCAGCGCGCGCCGCTGGCGGATGCGGGTGCCGACATGCACGTCGATTGGATTGGGTTGGCCCGACGGCATGCGCCCGCGCGCGGTCTTGCCCCTGGTCGCATGTTCGCCCGAACTCGTATGCATCGATCACCTCTCGAATGGAATGGCCCGGTCGCCGAGCCGGTGGACCGGCGACCGTGTTGGATTGACGCATACCCCTATTCCATTTCACCCGTATGTCAATAACTTTTGATGGTCGGAACGCGCGCAACCGCGAATTGTTCGCACCGCGCACGAAAGGGGAACTGGTGCCCCTCGGGTCGGAAGCTCACTCTCCGTCGAAATAATTTCCGAGCGCGAGCTGCATGGTCGAAAAATACCTGCCACCGGTGTCGGTCGCGCGGGCCAGCCGCGCAAACATGCGGAAAATCCGGCCGCGGCGGAGCAGCCGCGATCCCAACCGGTGCAAGGGGCCGGCCGCGCCGCAGACGGGGTCGATCGCCGCGCGCTCGTCGGCCGAGAACAGGTCTCCGCACCGGCGCAGAAGCGAAGCGGCGAGGTCCTTGTACCCGAATACCAGATAAGCATTCATCGCGTGCACGGCCTTGGCGCGGGCGCGCGCCGCGTCCGCCAGGCTCGAAATATATTCGAGCACGCTCTCCGGCGGCCGCAGATAGAGCGCGTCGCCGAACGCCATCTGGCCGCGCACCTGGCCGGTGATTTCCGACGAACGCCGCCAGTAATACGGCCTTAGATCGAACAGCTCGAATCCCAAATCCATCATCGCGCGGCTGACTTCGTAGAACAGCGCCTGGTCCTTCCAGATCGGCTGGAAGCTGACCTCGATCTCGCACGCCACGACGCCGTTGGCGATGGTTTCCGCCGCGCCCGCCAATATGTCGAGTTCGATTCCGTGCACGTCGAGCTTGATGCAATCGACCGAGGGGATGGCGCCGAAGGCGGAGCGCAAGGCGGAGTCCATCGATTGCAGCGGCAGATGCGCGGTGCCGACCACGTCGTAGCGCTCCGCCTCGGGAAATCGGCGCAGACAGTCGGCGTTGGGGCATAGGTCGAGGAGCAGGTCGGTTTGCGCGTCAGATACAGGGTGCGCGTCTCCCCTCCCCTGCCGAGGCCCGCATGGAGATAGGTCACGCGCGGATCGCTCTTGTCGAGCGACGCGTAGGAGCGCTCGTCCGGCTCAAACCCGATCACGCGCAGGTCCGGCGCCATGACGCTCCACTTGCCCTGGAATCCCTCCGCCGCGCCCACGTCGACGAATACGAATGGCCAATCGCGTGTGATCTCGGGTAGCTTTATGATCCGCACAGTTGTCCCCCAATGATTCATCCATCCGCGATTGTTCCCTGGCGAGCGGGCCCGCGGCGCCGGGCTAAGGTAGCGAACGGTCCGACGCCGAACAACGGGCCGGACAGTCCGCGGCCGGGGCGCGGTTCCTTCGCGCCGCGCGGCGCATGAGCGCTCGATCCGCCGCGGCGATCCTGGTTGTCGAGGCGCCGGGCGACTTCGAGGCGCTGTCCCGCGCCGGCGCCATCGGCGCCGAAGATCGCTGTCTTCTGCTCGACGCCGGCTTGCGCTCGGAATTGCCGGTGGACTGGCCCGCGCGGCGACTGCTCGATTTCGGGCAAATCGCGCGCCCGGAACTCGAGGCGCGAGCCGCGGCGCGCGCGCGGATCATCGAGGCGATGATCTCGGCCGACGCGGCGGGCCGCGCGGAGATCTGCGCGCGCATTCGACTCGTTCTTCTGCGACGCTCGCAGGTCGAGGCGGCCGCCGCCCTGCCCGGCGACAAGCGTTTCGCCGCTCCGGCGAATTTGCGCGCCGGCGATGTAGCCCTCGCGCTGGCCCGGCCGGGCGCGTATTTCATGGCGTTGCATCCGGACTTCCTGCCCGTGCGGACCGCTCCGCCGCTCGCGGCCTCGGGGGAGACGCTGCCACCCGGCGAGCGAGGGCATCCGTACTTCGCGCTTCTGCGACAGCTTGCCGCCTCGGCTTCCGGAGCGCTCGCGGAGCCCGTGCTGCCCGGCGGGCCGGCTTCCGGCGAAATGATGGAGCCCGGAATGGGGCTGCGCGCGGGGCGTTGGCCGAATATCCGCCAGACGCCGCCGCCGACCGAA
>JASHSH010000074.1 GCA_030040955.1 Rhodospirillales bacterium | reverse complement strand
ACGGTGGGCACGGCCGCCCGGCACCGCCTCCTCGACGAGCCCGAAAACGTCGTCTCCTCGATCAAGCGGCTGATGGGCCGCGGCGAGTCCGAGGTGAAGGCGCTGGCCGGCGTCCTGCCCTATGCGATCGAGCCGGGCGATGCAGGCGCCATGGTGCGGCTGCGCGTCGCCGGCCGCGCGCGCACGCCGGTCGAGATCTCGGCCGACATCCTTCGCGCGGTGAAGGCCCGCGCCGAAACGGCGTTGGGCAAGACGGTCGAGCGCGCCGTCGTCACCGTGCCGGCCTATTTCGACGATGCGGCGCGCACCGCCACCCGCGACGCGGCGCGGCTGGCAGGGCTCGAAGTGCTGCGCCTGGTCGCCGAGCCGACCGCCGCCGCGCTCGCCTATGGGCTCGATTCGGGCGCGGAAGGGTTATACGCCGTGTACGATCTCGGCGGCGGTACCTTCGATTTCTCGCTGCTGCGACTCGATCGCGGCGTGTTTCAGGTGCGCGCGACGGGAGGCGACGCCGCGCTCGGCGGCGACGATATCGACCACGCCATCGCGGAGAATTTTTTGGCCGAGCGGAAGGCGTCCGGCCTGGCCGATCCGCCGCCCAGCGCGGCCGAGGTCAAGCAGGCGCTGGCCGCCGCCCGACTCGCCAAGGAATGCCTTTCCACCCAGGCCGACGGTACCTGGATCATCGAGATTGGCGGGCGGGCCAGCCGGCACGCGCTCGCCCAGGCCGATGTGAACCGCATCGCGGAGCCGTTCATTGCCCGCACCGTCGCGCTCAGTCGCGGCGTGCTCGCCGACGCCGGAGTTGCCGTCGCGGAGGTGAAGGGCGTGGTGCTGGTCGGCGGCTCGACCCGCATGCCGCTCGTGCGCCGCGCGGTCGCCACCCTGTTCGGGCGCGAGCCGCTGGCCGAGATCAATCCCGACGAGGTGGTGGCGGTGGGAGCGGCGCTCCAGGCCGAGGCGCTGACCTCGGGTTCGAGCGCGCTGCTGCTCGACGTCACCCCCCTCTCGCTCGGCATCGAGACCATGGGCGGCGTGGTCGAGACCGTAATTCCGCGCAACTCGCCGATTCCCACCGCGATGGCGCAGGAATTCACCACCTGGCAGGACGGCCAGGACGCAATGCTTATCCATGTCGTGCAGGGCGAGCGCGAGATGGTGGACCGCTGCCGCTCGCTCGCCCGCTTCACGCTCAGCGGCATCCCGCCGATGGTGGCGGGCGCGGCGCGCGTGCGCGTGACCTATCAGGTCGACGCCGACGGGCTGCTCACCGTCTCCGCCCGCGAGGTCACCACCGGGGCCGAGCAGCGGGTCGAGGTCAAGCCGTCCTACGGATTGAGCGAGGACGAAATGGCGGCGATGCTGCGCGCCTCGATGGAGCACGCCGAGGACGACATGACGCTGCGTCTGCTGGCCGAGGCGCGGGTCGAGGCCGAGCGCGGCCTGCTCGCGGTGCGCGCGGCGCTGGCCGCCGACGCGGACCTGCTGTCCGCCGCCGAGCGGCAGGCGATCGAATCGGCAATGGCTTCCGTCGACGCGGCGCTGCGCGGGTCGGCGCGCGACGCCATTCAGGCGGCGGCCGAGGCGCTCGATGCCGCCACCCAGACCTTCGCCGAGCGGCGGATGGATCGCGGCGTGCGCCGCGCCCTTTCCGGCCAGCATGTCGACCGGCTCGACGCGCGGCTTTCGGCCGGCGGCTCGTGATGCCGAAGATGACCTTCATCGAGCCCAACGGAACGCGCCACGAAGTGGATGCGCCGGAGGGACTCTCCGTGCTCGAGATCGCGCACCGCAACAAGATCGACCTCGAGGGCGCCTGCGAGGGCTCGCTCGCCTGCTCGACCTGCCACGTGATCGTCGCGCCCGAATGGTACGACAAGCTCGACGAGGCCGAGGAGGACGAGGAGGACATGCTCGACCTCGCCTTCGGCCTCACCCGCACCTCGCGCCTCGGCTGCCAGATCATCATCACGCCCGACCTCGACGGCCTCGTCGTCACCCTGCCGGCGGCGACCCGCAACATGATGGTCGGACGCTAGGCGGCGGCCATGCGCTGGACCGATTCCCGCGACATCGCCCTCGCCCTCGAGGAGCATCATCCCGAGGCCGACAACGTCAATCTCCGCTACACCGATCTGCACCGCTGGATCTGCGCGCTGCCCGGCTTCGCCGACGATCCGAACGCATCCAACGAGAAGATTCTCGAGGCCATCCAGATGGCCTGGATCGACGAACGGGGTTGAGCATGGCCCGCGAGCGCATCGTCGTCGCCATGTCGGGCGGGGTCGATTCCTCCGCCACCGCCGCGCTGCTCCATGAGCAGGGCCACGAGGTAGTCGGCGTGACGCTGCGCCTCTACGACCAGGCAGCCGCCTCGGGCCGGGCGGGCAGCTGCTGCGCCGGGCGCGACATCGAGGACGCGCGACGCGTCGCGGACAGGCTCGGCATCGCGCATTACGTGATCGATCAGGAGGAAGCATTCCGCCGCGACGTGATCGAACCCTTCGCCGAATCCTACGCGCGCGGCGAGACGCCGATTCCCTGCGTCGCCTGCAATCGCACGGTCAAGTTCCGCGACCTGCTCGGGCTCGCGCGCGATCTGGGCGCGTCCGCGCTGGCCACCGGCCACTATGTCCGGCGCGAGGAGTCGGCCGCGGGACCCATGCTTCTGCGCGGGGTCGATCCCGCCCGCGACCAGAGCTATTTCCTGTTCGCCACCACGCGCGCGCAGCTCGCATTTCTTCGCTTCCCGCTCGGCGGCATGGCGAGCAAGGCCGAGACCCGCGCCATCGCGGCGCGACACGGGCTGGCGGTCGCGGCCAAGCCCGACAGCCAGGACATCTGCTTCGTGCCCGGCGGCTCCTATGCGCGGGTGGTCGAGAAGCTCCGGCCCGGGGCGGCCGAGCCGGGCGAGATCGTGCACGTCGACGGCACGGTGATTGGCCGTCACGACGGCATCATCCACTTCACGATCGGCCAGCGCCGCGGGCTCGGTGTCGGCACGGGCGAGCCGCTGCACGTCGTGCGGCTGGAGCCGGAGACGCGGCGGGTCGTTGTTGGCCCGCGCGCGGCCCTCGCGCGCGACCGCGTCCACGTGCGCGGGGTCAACTGGCTGGGCGACGG
>JASHSH010000073.1 GCA_030040955.1 Rhodospirillales bacterium | reverse complement strand
TGGACATGATTCCGCGACCCTCCGGGCATCCGAGGCATCGCGGCAAGACCTTCGGCACCAACGTCGCCGCGCATTGGGGCTTCCATTTCGCCGATCTGATCGAGGAGCCGAAACCGCGCGAGGTGGTGACCATCTACGAAATCGAGGGACGCGGCGCGTCGGGCGTCGCGCGGGCGCTGTTCAGCTACCGCTGGGGGCCGATGGTCGATCCCGACGGAATCGCGCATGCGAGCTACGACTATCCTGGGCTGATGGTCGATCCGGCGAAGTTCAATCCGAAGCGGTCGGTGCTGCGCGGCGTGCGCGTGCCGCTGCGGCCGCATTTCGGGGTGATCGGAGTCGCGCCGGCCGAGGCCGAGATGGTGAGCTCGGTGCCGCCGCATTACGCCGGCGGCAATGTCGACGATTGGCGCATCGGCAAGGGCGCGACGATGTACTACCCGGTGTCCGTGCCGGGCGCGCTGCTCTCGGTCGGCGACCCGCACGCCGCGCAAGGCGACTCCGAGCTCTGCGGCACCGCGATCGAATCCTCCTGGACCGGCCGATTCCGCGTTCTGCTGCACAAGCGCGCGCGGATCGGGCCGCGCTCGCCCTTGGCCGAGCTCGCCGGGCCGCTGCTCGAGACCAAGGACCAATGGGTGGTGCACGGGTTCAGCCATCCGCGCTATCTGAGCGAGCTGGGGCCCGACGCGCAGATCGAGGTCGGCAAGCGGGCGTCGATCGATCTCGCCATGCGCGATGCGTTCCGCAAGATGCGCGCTTTCCTGATGCGCACGCGGCGGCTCGGCGAGGACGAGGCGATCTCGCTGATGTCGGTGGCGGTCGATTTCGGCGTCACCCAGGTGGTCGACGCGAACTGGGGCGTGCACGCCTCGCTGCGCAAGAAGCTGTTCTCTTCGGGCAGGGGATCGCGGAACGCATGAAACCGTCGCCAGCGACGGCGCGCGACGGCCGCGCCCTCGGACCATGCTGACCGCCGAGCTGCCCAGCGGGGCTAAGGCGCCCGGCCTGCTGGCGCGGCTGGGCCCGCGCCTGCTCGCGAAGTCGACCCAGTTCGTGGTCCTCGCCTTCCTGCTGGCCACCGCCAACACCTATGCCTCGACCCTGGGCGCCTCGCTGTTCCTGGCGCGTGTCGGCGCGCAGGACCTTCCCTACTACTACGTGATCTTCGCGGCGCTCTCGATCCCCGTTTCGGCCGGGTTCTCCGCGGTGATCGACCGCTGGCCGCGCTCGCGCGTGCTCACCGTCATGCTCCTGCTGTTCCTGCTCATCACCGGCGGGCTCGCGCTCGGCGTGCAGATCAGCACCGAGCGCTGGATGTTCTATGCCCTCTATGTCGGCATCAGCACCAGCGAGCTGCTGCTGTACAGCGTTTTCTTCGTGCTGTGCTCGGACTTTTTCACCGCGACCGAGGTCAAGCGCTATGTCGGCGCGATGGCGGTGGCGATGGCGGCCGGCGGATTGGCCGGCGCGTTGGGAATGGGCGCCGCCGCCGGCCTGATCGGACCGCCCAACGCGCTGCTCTGCATCCCGGTCCTGGTCGGCCTGACGATCGCGCATCTGGTCTGGCTGACCGGGCGGGAACGGCCGCTCGACGAGGTGGAATCGGCCGGCGAAGAGGGCGTCCTCGACAGTTTGAAGGCGCTGCCGCGGCTGGCCAGGCGCTATCCGATCGTGACCTTCATGGCGCTGGCCGTATTCCTGAACTTGCTGCTGCAATGCGTGCTGGAATTCGTCGTCTTCACCATCTACGAGCAACGGTTCCCGCAGGAGGAGTCGCTGGCCGAATTCCTGGGCGTGGTGAACGCGGGCCTGAACATTCTCGGCATCGCCATCGTACCGCTGTTCACCGACCGGTTCGTGCCCAAGCTGGGCGTGGCGACCATGAATCTGGTCTACCCCGCGCTGAATTTGACCGCCTTCGCGCTCCTCGCGGCCTGGGGCGCGCTGCCGACGGCGATTTTCGGCCATATCGGCTACGAGCCGTTCGAGCACAGCATCGACGTGCCGGTCTCCGCGATGAACTACAATGCGATCCCGCACCGATTCGTCGGCCGGGTGCGGGTGATCAGCGACGGCGTGATCTATCCGCTGGGACTGGCGGCGGCCGGACTGCTTCTGCTCGCCGTCGAGAACCTGCTGTCGCTGCGCGAGATCGCCATCATGGGCGCCGGGATCGCGGCGCTGCTGCTGGCCGCGCATCGCGGGATCGGCGTGTACTATCTGCGCGGGCTGATCGAGATGCTGCGCAGCGGCGCCATCGACTTCGACAGCGTGAGCGGGAAGCTCCAGCTGCCGGCGAGCTACGCCGAGGATGTCGCCGCCCTGCTGGCCTCGCCGGATCCGGATTCGATATCGCTGGGCCTGGAGATGGCGGCGCGCTGCGAGCGGCTGCCGAGCGATGCCGAGATCGAGCGCGCCCTGCCCATCGCCTCGGTGGCGACTTCGCGCGTCTTCCTCGCGCGTTTGGCCGCCGAGGGCACCGGCCACGCGGCGTTGCTGCGTCAACTGACCGAATCCGCCGACGGCGCGGTGCGGCGCCGCGCGTTGGAGGCTTCCGCGGTCGCCCGCCTGCTCGCCGGCGGCGAGGCTCTCGCCCGGTTGCGCGACGACGCGGAC